>DATBBI010000099.1:0-11827 GCA_036271115.1 Trebonia sp. | reverse complement strand
CGAAGCCGGGAGCGGACGACGCAGAGGACATGCCTCGCATCGTCGCATGCCGGATGGGTGCGGCGCAGCAGGAGACCGGACATATGACAGCTTTCATCACGCCGCGTGCTCCGGGAATAATCTTCTGTTAGCACGGGCAGGCGCCACCCTCCGTTCGGGATAGCTGTGAAACCCGGCCGCTCGATGGGGCTCGCTGACCGTCAGACGTGCGACGATGTTTACGTGTTCTACTGGGTAGTCAAGTACACGCTGGGCACGACGCTGAAAGTCGTCTTCCGGCCCTGGTCGCGCGGGCGGAAGAACATGCCCAGGCGGGGGCCGGTCATCCTCGCCAGCAACCACCTGTCCTTCGCGGACCACTTCTTCGGCCCGCTTCCGCTGCCGCGCAAGGTGGTGTTCCTCGCCAAGGCTGAGTACTTCACCGGCAAGGGGCTCAAGGGGCTGTTGAGCAAGGCGTTCTTCAGCGGGGTCGGCCAGATCCCGATCGACAGGACCGGCGGCGAGGCCAGCGAGCGCGCGCTGCACTCCGGGCTGCGCGTGCTGGCGTCCGGGAGCGTGCTCGGCATCTACCCGGAAGGCACGCGGTCCCCTGACGGGCGGCTGTACAAGGGCAGGACCGGGGTCGCCAGGCTGGCCCTCGAGTCCCGCGCCCCGGTGGTGCCCTGCGCGATGATCGACACGTTCGAGTTCCTGCCCTCAGGGTCGTTCCGGCCGAAGCTGGGGATCCGGCCCGGCGTGATCTTCGGTGAGCCCCTTGAGTTCTCGCGGTATTACGGCAAGGAGTCGGACCGCACCGCGCTGCGCGCCGTGACCGACGAGATCATGCAGCAGATCCAGAAGCTGTCCGGCCAGGAATACGTCGATGTCTACGCCAAGCAGGCGAAAGAGCCGCAGCAGCCGTCCGCGGAATCGGACTTATTACGCCGCCCATCACAATGGCCCGCCAGGCCGCTAGGCTTTGCCTATGCGAGTGGGAGTCCTTACCGGAGGCGGCGACTGCCCGGGCCTTAACGCCGTCATCCGCGCTGTGGTACGCAGGGGTGTCCAGGAGTTCGGCCTGGAGTTCGTCGGGTTCCGTGACGGGTGGCGCGGCCCGATGGAGGCGGACACGGTGCCGCTCGACGTGCACGCGGTGCGCGGCATCCTGCCGCGCGGCGGCACGATCCTCGGCTCGTCGCGGACGAACCCGTTCAAGGAAAACGGCCCGGGCCGCAACGGCGTGGAGCGGATCAAGGACAACCTCGCGGGCCTGGGCGTGGACGCGCTGGTCGTGATCGGCGGTGAGGACACGCTCGGCGTGGCGGCGCGGCTGTACGACGAGGGCATTCCCGTCGTCGGCGTGCCGAAGACCATCGACAACGACCTCGGGGCCACCGACTACACGTTCGGCTTCGACACCGCGGTGAATATCGCCATGGAAGCGATCGACCGGCTGCACACGACGGCGGAGTCGCACCACAGGGCGCTGATCGTCGAGGTGATGGGCCGCCATGCGGGCTGGATCGCGCTGCACGCCGGGCTGGCCGGCGGCGCCAACGTGATCCTCATCCCTGAGCGCCCGTTCGACATCGACAAGGTGGTCGCCTGGGTGGAGCACAGGTTCCAGACCCGGTACGCCCCGATCGTCGTCGTCGCCGAGGGCGCGCACCCCATGCATGATGAGCTGGCGCTCACCTCAAAAGAACTGGACTCCTTCGGCCACGTCAGGCTCGGCGGCGTCGGGCAGCTGCTCGCCGAGGAGATCGAGAAGCGCACCGGCAAGGAAGCCCGCTGCACCGTGCTCGGCCACATCCAGCGCGGCGGCACGCCGACCGCGTTCGACCGGGTGCTGGCGACCCGGTTCGGCCTGCACGCCGTCGCGGCGGTGTACGACGAGGCGTTCGGCACGATGGTAGCGCTGCGCGGCACGGACATCGTCCGGGTCCCGCTCGTCGAGGCGACCCGCGAGCTCAAGCTGGTCCCCGTCGACCGCTACGCCGAAGCCGAAGTCTTCTTCGGCTAACCGCGCCAGCCACTAGACACCTGTCCTTACGCACCACCCGGCACTTTACGCACGAGATGACCACAATCAGGCCGCCTGACGACCCAAAACTGGTCATTTCATGCGCAAGGTGAACGGCAGAGGCTGGTGTGACCAACCGCGCTTAAGCGCAGCGCGGCCACGACCGAGCCCCCGGCACTTTGCAGCCGTGCCGCCACTTTGTAGACGCCGTGACCATATGTGACCGGTCACTCAATCAGGAAAGTGGTCACCGCGTCTACAAAGTCAACAGGAGAGGCTGGTGTGACCTGCCACGTGCCCGATCCTGGCGGCAGCGACCTCGGGCGCCGGCTCGGTCCGCGCGAATAAGGCCACCAAACCCCTTGCGCCGGTGGCTCGTCGGCGTATACTCGTCTACGAGTACTCGCTCACGAGCCAGAAAGAGCGGGCAAAACGAAAGGCGAGGGACCGATGGCAAAGCGGCGGAAGGTGGGCAACCTGCTCGCGCTGTCGCTGCTGTCGCTGCTCGCGCAGCAGCCGATGTACCCGTACGAGATGGCGCAGACCCTGCGGGCCCGGGGCAAGGACAAGAACTTCAAGATCAACTGGGGCTCGCTCTACACCGTCGTCAACAACCTCGAGAAGTACGGGCTCATCGAGGAAGTCGGCACCGTGCGCGAGGGCAGGCAGCCCGAGCGGACCACGTATCAGATCACCGCGCAGGGCCTGGCGGAACTCAAGGACTGGCTGTCGGAACTCCTCAGCGTGCCTGAGGACGAGAACAGCGCGTTCGTCACGGCGCTGTCCGAGGGCGGCATCCTGTCGCCGGACCAGGTGATCAGCCTGCTTACGATCCGGCTGGCGACCCTGGACAAGGACAACGCGGACCACCAGGCGGACCTGAAGCTGTGGACCCAACGGCTACCCCGCATCCTGCTGCTCGAGACCGAATACCAGCTCGCCATGCGGCTGGCCCAGGCGACGTGGGTGCGCGGCGTGCTCAGGGAGCTGGTCGAAGGCACGATCGACGGCATTGAGAGCTGGCGGCAGATCCACGAGACAGGGGAGATGCCGCCGGAGTTCAAGGAGCTCGACGAGATGTCGAAGAGGGGGTGGCCCGAGGAGCCAGACGACGTCAAGTAAACGACCCCGGCAACGGGTGCGGTAACACCAGGAACCGGGGTCGCAACCTCACCACCAGTCCCGCGGCTAACCGCGGAGCCCGGCAGGCAAGGCCCACCTTTGATGATAGCCGGACTCCTCTCGCGGGGCTGATCACGAAACGACCAGCAACCCGACAGGAGTTTTCAGCATGCACTCCATCGAGGCCCGCGGCCTCGTCAAGACGTATCCGGCGCCCGGCAGCAAGAGCCGCGTCAGGGCGCTCGACGGCCTGGATCTCCAGGTCTCCAGGGGCACCATCTTCGCCCTCGTCGGCCCGAACGGCGCCGGCAAGACCACCACCGTCAAGATCCTCACCACGCTGGCCGTCCCCGACGAGGGCACGGCGGTCATCGAGGGCATCGACGTCCTCGCCAGCCCGGCGCGGGTCAGGTCGGTCATCGGCGTGGTCGCGCAGCGGTCCGGCGCCGACCCGACGGCCACCGGCCGGGAGAACCTGGTCCTGCAGGGCCACCTCTACGGCCAGGACACGGCGTCCGCGCGGAAGCGAGCCGACGAGCTGCTCGAGCACTTCCGGCTCACGGACGCGGCCGGGCGCTTCGTCCGCACCTATTCCGGCGGCATGCAGCGCCGCCTGGACGTGGCGCTCGGCCTGATGCACCGCCCCGCGGTGCTGTTCCTCGACGAGCCGACCACCGGCCTCGACCCCGAGTCCCGGACGGCGATGTGGCAGGAGATCACCAGGCTCGCCGCCGACGACAGGGTCACGGTCCTGCTCACCACCCATTACCTGGACGAGGCCGACCGGCTGGCGGAGCGGCTGGCCATCGTCGACCACGGCCGGGTCGTCGCCGAAGGCGAGCCCGGGCAGCTCAAGGCGGAGCTCGGCGCCCCGTCTCTCGACGAGGTGTACCTGCACTACGCGGGTCGCCGGTACAGCGATGCGCAGCGGCTGACGGAGGTCTTCAAATGACGGCGATCGATTATCCAGAACGTACGGTGCCGGCTCCGGTACCGACCACCCTTCTCACCGACACCTGGTACCTCACCGGCAGGAAGCTGCACGCCCTGGTCAGGCAGCCCTGGGTGCTGGCGTTCAGCGTGATCCAGCCCGCGATCTGGCTGTTCCTGTTCGGCGCGCTGTTCCACAAGGTCATCGACATCCCCGGGTTCGGCTACCAGGGCTCGTACCTCGCCTACCTGGTGCCCGGCGTCGTCGCGATGAACGCGATGTCAGGAAACATGTGGGCGGGCATGTCGATGATCGAGGAGATCGAGCGCGGCACGCTGAACCGCTTCCTGGTCACCCCGGCCAGCCGTCTCGCGATCATGAACGCCAGCGTCGTGGAGCAAGCCGTCGCCACCACGGTGCAAACGCTGATCATCGTCGTCCTCGCCTATGCCGGCGGCGCCCGCTACCCGGGCGGCATGACCGGCATCGTCGTGCTCGTCGTCGCCGCGATCGGCATCGGCGTGTTCTGGGGCGCGCTGTCCAACATGACGGGCATGCTGCTCCGCTCCCGCGAGGCGATCATCGGCGTCTACACGTTCTTCATGCTGCCGCTGATGTTCCTGTCCAGCGCGTTCATCCAGACGAGCCTCATGCCCGGCTGGATGCAGGCCATCGCGTCCCGCAACCCGCTCAACTGGGAGGTCCAGGTAGGCCGCTCGGTCCTCTCGGCGAACCCCGACTGGGCAGCCGTGGCAATCCGCTGCGGCGGCATCCTGGCCCTGGCCCTGATCGCCATAGCGATCTCGGTTACCACCTTCCGCTCCTACGCGAAGAACGTCTGACTAGCCCTGTGCGGGCGGCGCCGCGCCGGCGGCGCCGCCCGCCCCCATAGGCTTGCCAGGGTGACCCTCACCGTGCGGGCTGCGGTGCCTGCGGATCTGGCGGCGATTCCGGCTATCGAGCTGTCAGGCGACGCGATGTTCGCGGAACTCGGGATCGTCTTCCCGCCCGGTCCTGCGGCCGTTGAGACGGCGATCGCCCGCGGTGCGAGCATCGTCGTGGCGGGAGACCCGCCGGTCGCCTTCGCCGCGGTGATCACCCTTGACGGGCATCCGCACCTGGAGCAGATCTCCGTGCGCGCCGACCAGACTCGCAGTGGCATCGGAAGCCTGCTGCTAGCCAGCGTCGTCCGTGACTACGGCGCAGGACTGACGCTGCTCACGTTCCGGGATGTCCCATGGAACGGCCCCTGGTACGCGCGGCAGGGATTCGCCGAGCTGCCGGAATCCGCGTGGGGACCGGAGCTTCGCCGGCACTGGCAGGCCGAGATCGACGCGGGCCTGCACGACCTCGGCCCTCGCCTCGTGATGTACGTCCCCGCCACCTAGCCGCGGCGTTCAACTCCCCATCAGTTCCGTGGGGATAAATCGGGCGAATCGGACGAAGAAATGGTCAGAAGTGATGGGAAGTCGTCCACAGTGGTCACAACCGATGGGAAGTTGGCCCACACGACTGGTTACCTTGCTCTGCTCAGGCGGTGACGAGTTCGGATAGCGGGAGGGTCAGCCGAACGGGCTGCTCTAGGTCGAGAACCGAGCGGTGGATGGCGTGCAGCCGGTAAGTCGACGCCGCGGCGTCGAGGTGGAACTCGCGGATCTCGGTGATGTCGTACGTCGCGTCGAGCAGGACGACTAGGTAGAGCGCGATCCCGGCCGCAGCGTACTGGGCCCTCTTGTCGAGCAGATCTTCCCTGGCTGTGCCGGGAGAAGCTACTTCGGCCACGAGAATGGTCTCCTGAGCGGTGGGTTTCCCGGCCGGATTGTCGCGGCACTCGTAGACCACGACGTCAGGGCGCCGGAACGTAAACATGGGAACCCGCCAGAGGACCACGTCGACCGCGGTCTCGATCGTCAGGCAAGGGTCGGCAGGCGAACGCGCCGACTCCAGCGCGAAGGACAGGCGCCGGGCGATCCGGTTATGCGCGGGAGCGGGTGACTCACACTTGATGATGTGCCCGTGCACGATCTCGACGGAGCGCGAGATGTCTTCCGCGAGCGCGCCGTACTCCGCCTCGGTCATGGTCACTGGCAGTCCGTCCGGCCACCGAGGGGTGTTCGCGGGCATGGTCAGCGTGGCTGGTCGAGGTGGGTCCAGGAGGTGGGCGGGTTGTCGTCGCGGGGAAGCCAGAGCAGCGGCTGGAGGCCGTCGAAACGGGCCTGGAAGCCTGGTTCCCACGGGAAGCGGTTGTTCCTGTCGGCCCACACGACCTGCAGGTACGGGGGCCTGACGAAGCCGTAGAACTGGTCGGAGATCATGAACATTCCGGTCGTGCGCCAGCTCAGGTCGACAGGGCGGAGGATGAGCCGGGCCGGGCAGATGTCGTCGAGCACATCGTCGGGGCCGAATTCCGCACCGTCAGCGATCCGGGTGCCGATCGCGTTGACGATGCCGGCCGCGTTGCGCACCGGGGCGCCGCAGACGACGAGTTCCGGGGTCTGGCAGGTGAGCCACATCCCGACGCTGTACGCCCAGGGCGGCACCGCGCCGTCACCCTCGACGCCCGGCACGGCCCAGCCGTGCTCGCCGATCGTGCCGGTGATCCAGTTCATATAGGCCAGCTGGTCGGGCTCGGCGCCCGCGGCCTCCTTCGCGCAGCCGGGGCACCCGGGGTCGTGCCGCGCGGTCCGGCTGGAATGACGCTTCGGAAGGTTCATGGCCGTCACGTTACGCCGGGGGTCTGACATTCCAGCCCCGCCGAGCGGCGCCGCGATCACGATAGGGTCATCACGGCAAACTATTCAGGACAGACTGAAGATTTCAGCGCGCCGAGAGGACTGTCATGCCCGGTTCACGTCCCGTTTTGCTCGTCATGGACTTCCAGCACGGCATCGTGGAGGCCGTCGCCGACCCGTCGGTCCTCGACGCCGCCAGCCGCGCGGTGAAGGCCGCCCGCGCGAGCGGAATCCCGGTCATGTTCGTCCGGGTGGCCTTCCGCCCCGGCTACCCGGAAGCCGCCGCGAGCAACGCGGCCTTCGGCGCCATGGCCGAGCGGGGCGACGCGATGACCCAGGATCACCCCGCCACTCAGGTGCACGCCGCGCTGGAGCCGCGGCCCGACGAGCCTGTCATTGTCAAGCGGCGGGTCAGCGCGTTCAGCGGCAGCGACCTCGATGTGCTGCTGCGCGCCGCCGACGCCGGCACGCTCGTGCTCGCGGGCATCGCCACCAGCGGGGTCGTGCTGTCCACCCTGCGTCAGGCCGCCGATCTGGACTACCGGCTCATCGTGCTGTCCGACGCCTGCGCCGACCGCGACCCCGAGGTGCACCGCATCCTGCTGGAGAAGGTCTTCCCCCGGCAGGCGCTGGTCACCGAGACCGACGAATGGATCCAGTCACTGTGACGACCGCGATGATCGCGGCGGGAACCGCGAGCGCCCACCCGCAGTAGGCCAGCATGATTCCCGTGGCGGCCGTCGCGGGAATGGCGGCCAGTCGGCCCGGACCGCGCAGCACCCGGGTCGCCGCCAGCATGCTGCCCAGGTACACCGTCAGGAACAGCGTGGTCGGGATGGCCACCAGCGACACCGGGCTGACCAGGCCGACGCCGTACAGCGCGATCAGCGGCAGGCCGGTGCCCGCGATCGCCGCCAGCAGCAGCAGGCGGCCAGGGCGACGGCCGTTCGCCTCATCGGCCGCCGGCCGGGCGGCGGCCGCCGTGCGGCGGGGCAGCAGGCGGCCCGTCATGGCGGCGGCGCCGTTGACGTAGGCGTTGACGGCGCCCAGCGTCAGCACGATCGCCGCGACCGCCCCGGCCGCCGTGCCGGCCGGCCCGATCGCGCGCCGCAGCAGGTCGGCCAGCGGCGCCATCGACCCGCCGCCGGTGCCGAGCACGGCGATCGTGACGATGGCGAGGCCGAGGTAGAGCACGCTCGTGACCGCGAGGGTGATGCCCACGACGCGGGGCAGCTGCCGCGCCGGGTCGGCGAACTGGGCGGTCAGCGGCGCGACCGCCTCCCAGCCCACGAACGACAGCATCAGCGTGGTGGCGGCGTGGCCGACGGCCAGCCAGCCGTGCGGTGCGAACGGCGTCCAGTTGGCCGCGTGCGCGGAGGCCGCCGACCCGGCGACGGCCACGATGACCACGACGATCAGCAGGCTCACCATCAGCAGCTGGGCGGTGGCGCTGGTGCGCATCCCGCCGGCGGCGAGGGCGAGCACGGTCAGCAGCAGCGCCGCGGCGATGACGGCCTGGCCGACGCGGCCGCCGCCGGTCAGCTCGGTGAGGTAGCCGGCGCCGATCAGGCAGACCACCGGCGCGCCGGCGATGACCCCGGCCAGGAAGGACCAGCCGGCCGCCAGGCCCTGCCGCGCGCCGAGCCCGGCGGCCACGTAGCCGATCACGCCGCCGGCCGAAGGGAAGGCGCGGCCGAGCGCGGTGAACACCACGGCGAACAGGGCGGACAGGCCGAGCAGCCCGGCCCAGGCCAGCAGCGACGCAGGTCCCGCCTCCGCGGCGGCGAGCCCGGGCAGGAGCAGCAGGCCGGGGCCGAGCAGGGCGCCGATGTAGAGCGCGGCACCCCGGGCGGTTGTCAGCCGCTGGTGAGCAGCGGCAACGGCGGTACGGGGCCGGGGGACCGAGATGACTGTCGTTTCGCTCATGGCCTCAGCATCGCCCAAATGGGCTCGCACGCGATGGCAAATTTCGCCGCGCCGAGCCAGCTAGACGACACAGGATTGCGCGTAATTGCCGATAAGCTGAGTTTCATGTCGGAACATCTGCCGGACAGAGTTGATCGTGCCATCGTTACCCGGCTGCAGCAGGACGGCCGGATCGCCAACGTCGACCTCGCGGACGCCGTCTCGCTCTCGCCGTCGGCGTGCCTGCGCCGGGTCAAGGCGCTCGAGGCCAGCGGAATCATCGCCGGGTACCACGCCGAGGTCAGCCGTGCCCGCGCCGGGCTAGGCCTGACCGTCTTCATCGGCCTGACGGTCGAGGGGCACTCCCGTCAGGCCTCGCAGGAGATCGAGCAGGCGCTGCTCGCCATCCCCGCGGTGGTGGCCTGCTACCTGGTCTCCGGGGGCGACGACTTCCTGATCGAGGCCGCCATTCCCGACCTCGCCAGCTACGAGAAGGTGCTGCTCGACAAGATCCTGGCCATCCCGGCGGTCGCCACGGCGCGGTCCACCTTCGCCATCCGCACGGTGCTCAGCCGCGGCCCGCTGCCGCTCGACCACTGGCGATAAGCGCCTCCGGCGCTACTCCGCCTCCGCCTCCGGCTCAGCTTCCGCCTCCGTAGGCTCGGCCGGCGGCTCTTCCCGGCCGGCGTCGATGCCAAGGTGGCGCTCGATAGCGGACAGCCGCCGGTCGATGCTGAACAGCAGGTCCGTCACCTCGGTCAGCGCGTCAATGCGAACCCGCACCTGCCGGGACACGGAGACGGCCCTTGGCTCGGATCCTGGCCCGGTCACCACGGCGGCCTCGGGCTCGGCATTGATCAGCCTGGCGACCGTCTCCCGCACGGCCTGCGCCGTCGCGCCGAGCCGCTCGAGGATCTGGGCGCCCACGCCGTCGCCCTCGTCGACCAGCCCGAGCAGCAGGTGCTGCGTGTCGATGACCTCGCTGCCCGTGGTCAGCGCCTCCCGCAGCGACAGCTCGAGGATCTTCTTCGCCCGCGGGGTGAACGGGATGTGCCCGTGCGGATTCTGGTCTCCGAGCCCGATGATCTCCTCGACCTGCTCGCGTGCCGCGGTGAGGGTGACGTTCAGCGACTCGAGCGCCAGCGCCGCGAGGCCGTCCCGCTCGGCGAGCAGGCCGAGCAGCAGGTGCTCGGTGCCGATGTAGTTGTGGCTGAGCCGCTGGGACTCTTCCTGGGCGAGCACGACGACGCGCCTGGCCCGGTCGGTGAACCGCTCGAACATCGTCGTCCCCTTCGGAGCCCGGTCAGCGCCGCTGCGAGTGCGCGACGTTGATGACGACGATGGCCAGCCAGACCACCAGCACGATGAGTACTTGGGCGACGGCGTCGACGTGGTGGCTGACCACCGCGGCCGTCGCGCCGATGCCGATCCCCAGCGACCCGAGGCCCAGGATCATCCCGGTGACCCCGTTGTTACGGCGAGGCGCCACCTGGGACGAAGCGGCGCCAGCGGGCGAGGCGCCCGCGGGCGCCCCGCTGGCGGCGGCGCCCGGGTAGCCGGGCGGCACGATCTGGTGGCCGGGGGACAGGTAGCCCTGCCTCGGTGCCGCCTGCTGGTGTCCCGCGCCGGTGCCGTCCGCGCCCATGCCGCGCAGCCGCGCGTCCACCCGCCTGTCGATCTCCTCGCCGATGCGCTCGATAAGACCTTCGGCGAGTGCCGCGTCGTAGCGCGGGCCGAGCTCGGCATGCGCCGCCACCGAGGCGGCGATCTCTTCACGCTCGTCGGCGTTCACACTGCACGGTACGTCGTCCGGCTCCCCGGGAGCAAGGACGCAGGGGAGGAAGCCGCGTACGTTCGGGATAATCTGATTTTCCCTCGCTAGCGGGCAGTCATGGCCGGCGGCCAGAGCTGGCACACTGGAGGGATGTCCATGACCGATCCCGTCACCGTGGCCGGGACGGCGGAGCAGGCCGCCGGGGAGCCGTGCGTGCTCCTCAAGCTTGGCGAAGTCGTCCTCAAGGGCCGTAACAGGCACCAGTTCGAACGGATGCTGCAGACGAACATCCGGGCCGCGGCCAGGGACACCGGGCTGCCCGTCGAGCTCCTGCCACGGGAGGGAGTCGTGGTGCTCCTGGTGGCCCGCCAGGAGCGGACGGCGGCCGAGCACGCCGCCGCGGTGGACCGGGTGGCCGAGCGGGTCAGCGACGTGCCGGGGATCGTCCGGGTGTGCCGGGCGGTGCGGGTACCGAAGACGCCGGAGGCGGCCGTCGCCGCGGCCATCGAGCTGACGAGCCCGGCGAGCGGCGCGTTCGCGGTGCGGCCGCGGCGGCGGGACAAGAGGTTCCCCGTCACTTCCTCCGAGCTCGCGGTGATCATCGGCCGGGAGGTGCAGAAGGCGCACGGGCTGCCGGTCAACCTGAAGAAGCCGGACACGGAGATCTTCGTCGAGGTCGACCAGCGCGAGGTGTTCGTGTTCACCGGCGGGGAGCCGGGCCAGGGCGGGCTGCCGGTCGGGATGAGCGGCCGGGCGGTCGCGCTGATGTCCGGCGGGATCGACTCGCCGGTCGCCGCGTACCGGATGATGCGGCGCGGGCTGCGCTGCCACTTCCTGCACTTCTCCGGGATGCCGCTGACCGGCCCCGAGTCGATATACAAGGCCTACGCCCTGGTCCGCGGCCTGGACAGGTTCCAGGGCGGCTCGCGGCTGTTCGTGGTGCCGTTCGGCAAGACGCAGCAGGCGCTGGCCAGCTCGGGCGCCGACCGGCTGCAGGTGATGGCGCAGCGGCGGCTGATGCTCAAGACCGCCGCGGCGCTGGCGAAGCGGCTGCACGCCGCGGCGCTGGTCACCGGCGACTCCCTCGGCCAGGTGTCCAGCCAGACGCTGCCGAACATCACCGCTCTGGACGACGCGGTACGGCTGCCGATCCTGCGGCCGCTGCTCGGCTGGGACAAGACCGAGATCATGGCCGAGGCGCGCCGGCTCGGCACGCTGTCGATCTCCGAGCTGCCTGACCAGGACTGCTGCACGCTGCTCACCCCGCGCCGGGTGGAGACCCGGGCGCGGATCGACGACCTGCGCCGCATCGAGGGCCGGCTGGACGCCGAGGAGATCGCCGAACAGCTCGCCGCCACGGC
>DATBBI010000098.1:0-1656 GCA_036271115.1 Trebonia sp. | reverse complement strand
ATCGAGCTGGCCGCCGTCTGGCTCCGCACGCTGACGCCGGCTCAGCTCGCAGAGCGCCTGGACGACAGGTTCGGCTTGCTGACCGGGGGCAGCCGGACGGCGCTGCCCCAGCACAGGACGCTCCGGGCGGTCGTCGACTGGAGCTGGGACCTGCTAACGGCGTCCGAGCAGGTGCTGGCGCGCAGGCTGGCTGTCTTCCCCGGCGGGGCCACCCTGGCCGCCGCCGAGTACGTCTGCGCCGACGAGCTGCTGCCGCGGACGGCGGTGCTGCCCGCGCTGTCCGGCCTGGTCGACAAGTCGATCCTGGGCGTGGTCGAGGGCCAGGGAGGCCTCTCCCCGCGTTACCGGATGCTGGAGACCGTCCGCGCGTACGGTCTGGAGCGGCTGGCGGATGCGGACGAGGAAGCCGCGGTGCGGGACGCGTTCGCCGCGTACTGCCTGGACCTGGCCGAGACCGCCGATCCGGGGCTCCGCACGGCCGGGCAGGGCCGCTGGCTGCGTGAGCTGACCACCGAGCAGGACAACCTGCACGCGGCGCTGCGCTGGACGATCGCGAGGCAGCAGGCCGATACCGCGCTGCGTTTCGTGCGGGCGCTCGGCTGGTACTGGATGCTGCGCGGTCAGCCCGGCGAGCCGGAGGCGCTGGCCCGCCAGGTGCTCGCCTTCGAACCTCGCGAGCAGACGCTTCGGATGGCCGAGGCGCGCGTGGTCTGCGCGATCACCGCCGGCGGTACCAGCTGGGAGATGGACATGATCGGGCCCGCGCTGGCCGCGGCCGTGGCCGATCTCAACCGCTGGTCACCGGATACCGCGCCTTCCCATCCGGTCGCCGCGATGGGCGAGCCGATGCTGGCCTTGACCGACGGGGAGCCCAACCGCGCCTTCGCGGTTTTCGATCGCTACATGACCTCGGAGGATCCGTGGGTGCGGGCGGCGGTCCCGCTGCTGCGGGCGACGTTCGGCAGCATGCTGGGCAGGCAGGAGTGGGCCGAGTCGGATTGCCAGGACGCGCTGATCGCGTTCCGGGCCCTGGGCGAGGCGTGGGGCACGGCCGCCGTGCTCATACAGCTGGCCGAGTTCGCCAGGTTGCGCGGCGACCACGCCGCCGCGGTCGCGGCTCTCGAAGAGGCGAGTGGCCTCGGTAAGCAGCTCGGCGCGTGGGGTGACCTGTCCCACATCGGCGGGAAGCTAGCCTCCGTCCGGCTGCGGGCGGGTGATCTGGCGGGCGCCCGCGCCGACCTGGAGCGGGCCGAGCGTGAGGAGGCCGCGCGTGGCATCGGCCAGAGCGACGCGGCGACCTGGCTCGGCCTGGTACGCGCCGAGCTCCTCTACCGCGAGGGCGACACCGGTGCGGCCGGGAGGATCTGCGACGGCCTGCTCGCCGAGCTGGAGGAGAAGCAGTCGTCCTGGTGGTTCGGGACGCAGGCGATCATCCAGGCCAGGCTGGCGCTGATCGCGCTGGCGGACGGGGACGAGGCCCGCTGCCGCACCCTGCTGGCGGCGGCACTCCAGACCGCCGCCAGCTGGGTGGAGCTCCCGCCGGTCGCCGACGTGATCGATGCGATCGCCGTGCTCGCCCAGCACTCGGGAGAGTGCGCGACGGCCGTCGCGACCCTGCTCGGCGCCGCGCACGCGGTCCGGGGCTGCTTCGACGAG
>DATBBI010000097.1:0-1713 GCA_036271115.1 Trebonia sp. | reverse complement strand
CGTGAGCGCGCGGGCCAGGTCCTCGCTGCGCCGGCCGATCGCCGCCGCCACCGCCGAGCACCACTGCGCCCGCTCGAAGGCGGACAGCGCCGCCCAGGCGGGCCAGGCGGCCCGCGCCGCCGCGACGGCGGCGTCGACGTCACCCCGGTCGGCCATGGCCACGGTGGCGAAGGGCTCGCCCGAGGAGGGGCTGACGGCCGGGACCGTGCCCCCGCCGCCGGGGCGCCAGGTGCCGCCGATGTAGAGCAGGTGCTCGCTCATGGGATGGCTCTCTTCCTCACGGGCGCCGCTGGGTCAGGCGCTGGCGCACAGCCGCCCGAGCGAATCCAGCGTCTCGGGTGGCATCCGGTATTCGGGACCTGTGATGGACAGCGCAGCGATGCAGGCCCCGGACGGGTCGAACACCGGTGCGGCGACGGCGATCAGGCCCTCCTCCAGTTCGGCGGCCGCGGTGGCGTAGCCGTCGCGGCGGACGCGGGCGAGCTCGCTGGCGAGCTGGCCGGGGCTGGTGATCGTCTGCGGTGTATACCGCTCCAGCACCGTGGGCGGGCTGAGGGCGCCGTAGGCGAGCAGGACCTTGCCGTTGGCCACCGCATGCGGCCTGGTCCGGCGGCCGATCCACCCACCCGAGCAGGACAGGATGTAGGTGCTGGGCACCTCCGCCACGTTCAGCACGTCCGCCCCGTCGGGGACCGCCAGGTTGACCGTCTCACCGGTCCGCTGGGACAGCTTCTCCATGGCGGGCTGCATGGTGGCGACCAGGTCGAAGCTCCGCAGCGCCAGCGTGCCCAGCCGGATGATCTCCACCCCCAGGCGGTAGCGCTTGTCCACCCGGGTGAGGAACCCGGTCCGCTCCAGCGCAGCGGCGAGGCGGGAGGCGGTCGACTTGTGCACGGACAGCGCCCGGGCGATGTCGGCCACGCCGAGCTCCGTCCGGCTGTCGTCGAAGCTCTTGAGCAGGGTCAGCACGCGCTCGGCCGACTGGTAGGTTGCGTTCTGCGCAACCTCTGTCTCGCTCATGCAACATAGGATGGCGACCGCCCCGGCACGCGTCAACCACCAGGCCTGGCGCGGCCGCCCCGCCGTGACATACTGCGCTGAACAGGAACGTGTGCGGGCCGTCGGCATACCGCCGGGCGCACCCGCGAGGAGAAGGGAGCGGGCTGACATGTCCGCACCTGACGCGGCCGGCGCCGCCGCTTCGGCATCCGCGAGCGATCCGCTGCCGGAGGCGATGGAGCTGGCCGAAGGCTCGGCGAGGGCCGGGATCGGGCTCAAGCTGCTCGGCGGGCTTGCCGTGCGGGTCCTGTGCCCGGACTATCCGCCGCGCCTCCGTCGTGACCAGGACATCGACTTCGCGTGCCTGTCCAAGGAGCGCAAGAAGGTCGCCACCTACCTGACCGACAGCGGATGCCAGGCCGACCGCATGTTCAACAACCTCAACGGCGACCGGCAGATGTATTTCGTCGCGCCCTCCGGGCGGCCGATCGACGTCATGGTCGACCGGCTGACGATGTGCCACACCCTCGATCTGCGGCCCGCGTTCGGCCGCCAGCGGCTCACCGTTGACGCGATCGACGTGCTGCTCTCCAAGCTTCAGATCGTCGAGCTGAACGAGAAGGACGCGCGCGACATCATCTATGTGCTGTCGGCCCTGCCGCTGGGCGGGGAGGGCGTCTCGCTGGACACCGACCGCTACGGCAAGCTGCTCGG
>DATBBI010000096.1:0-3008 GCA_036271115.1 Trebonia sp. | reverse complement strand
CAGCCCCCGCAGGATCTCGATCGTGTCGGATACTGACGGCTCGGGCACCAGGATCGGCTGGAACCGGCGCTCGAGCGCGGCGTCCTTCTCGATGTTCTTGCGGTACTCGTCGATCGTCGTGGCGCCGACGATGTGCAGCTCACCGCGGGCCAGCGCGGGCTTGAGCATGTTCGAGGCGCCCATCGCGCCCTCGGCGGCGCCTGCGCCGACCACGGTGTGCAGCTCGTCGATGAAGACGATCAGCTCGTCGCCGTGCGCGCGGATCTCGTCGATGACCTTCTTCAGCCGTTCCTCGAAGTCGCCGCGGTACCGGGTGCCGGCCACCAAGCCGCCCAGGTCGAGCTGCACGAGGCGCTTATCCCGCAGCGTGTCGGGCACGTCCCCGTCGACGATCCGCTGCGCGATGCCCTCCACGATCGCGGTCTTGCCGACGCCGGGCTCGCCGATGAGCACCGGGTTGTTCTTCGTCCGGCGCGACAGCACCTCGACCGTCCGCTCGATCTCGTCCTCGCGGCCGACCACCGGGTCGACTCGCCCTTCGCGCGCCATCGCGGTCAGGTCGCTGCCGAACTCGTCGACGGTCGGCGTGTCCGACGGCGGCGGCGGGCCCGGGCGGCCCCCTCCCCCGGCGGCCGCCTGCTGCAGCGCCTCTGGGGTGATCCGGTGCTCGTTCATCTCCCGCCCGGCGGCCGACTCGGGGTTAACCGCGAGCGCGAACAGCACGTGCTCAGGCCCGATATACGACGATCCGAACGCCCGCGAGATCTGCCGCGCGTCCAGCAGCGCCCGCTTGGCGGACGGCGTGAGGCTGGGCGTGCCCTCGGCCGGCTGGCCCCGCCGGGCGCGGGACTCGATGTCGTGCGCGATCGCGTCCGGGTCGGCGCCCGCGGCGACCAGCAGCCGCCGGACGGGCTGCTGCCGGGTCGCGGCCCACAGCAGGTGGTCGGTGTCCAGGTCGGCGTCGCCCCACTGCGCGGCCTGGGCCGCGGCTTCCCTGACGAGCTCGCGAGCCTGCTCGGTCATCAGCTTCCCGATGTCGATGCGCTGCGGCCGTCGCGGCTGGCCGTAGAAGCGGCGAGGAAGTCGTCGCACGGGCTGGCGCTCTGGTCGCCGGGTCCGTACGGGTCGTAGACCATGTGGTCCTCCTGACCGGCAGTCGTTGGGCGTGCCGTGATCCAGCCTAAGAAACCGGTCAGCGCGGCCCTGGCGGCGGCCCTGACTTGCGCCGCGTACGAGCCGCCGAACAGGCACGCGTGCACGAGCAGCGGATGCAGCTGGTGCAGCGGGACCCGGGCGCGCCATCCGTCGGCAAGCGGCGCGGACCGCGTCCCGGTGTACCCGCGCATGATCCGCTCCAGGTGCGGCGCGCCGAACAGCGCCAGCATCGCCAGGTCGGTCTCCCGGTGCCCGCCGTGCGCGGCCGGGTCGATCAGCCAGCCGCGCCCGCCTGACCACAGCACATTCCCCGCCCACAGGTCACCGTGAATGCGGCTCGGCGGCTCCGGCGGCCCGGCGAGCTCCCCGATCCTGTGCACGACGGCTTCCACGAGGCTGAGGTCCGCGTCATCCAGCGCCCCGTCGTCATGCGCCTTCTTCAGGTACGGAACGAGCCGTTGCTCCGCGTACCAGGTCCCCCATTCTGTTCCCGGTGTGTTGTCCAGCGGCAGGCTGGCTATGTATCCCGGCCACGGCGCGCCGAAAGCGGCCGGGCCCGCGGCGTGCATCCGGGCCAGTCCCGCGCCGAACTCCTCCGCGGCGTCCGGCGTGGCCCTGCCGTCCGGCAGCAATTCGATGACCAGCAGGTCGTGGCTGACGCCGAGCACTTCGGGGAGCGGCACGGCGCCGGCTTCGGCCAGCCACCGCAGCCCGTTCGCCTCGGCGGCGAACGCCTCGGCCGTAGCCTCGTCTCCGCCGGGGGCGGCTTTCACGAAGGCCTGCCGCCCGTCGGCCAGCCGTGCCGTCAGGTGCTGGTACCCGTGCTGTGCCCCCGCGTCATGCAGGCCGGTGACGGGCACCCCGAGGAGCTCGCCGATTCGCCGTGCCTGGCCGGCCGTCATGGCAGCGCGCCGTGGACGAGTTCGCCACCGACGATTGTCGCGGCCGGCCTGATGTCCCTGATCTCGTCGTCTGGCACGGTGAGGTAGTCCCTGTCCAGGACGAGCAGGTCCGCGAGCAGGCCGGGCCTGATCGACCCGAGGTAGTTCTCGCGGAACACGAGCTGTGCGTTGCTCCTGGTGTGCGCGATGAGCGCCTCTTCCCTGGTGAGCGGCTCGTCGAGGATCCGGGTGCCGCCGAGCGAGCGGCCTGTCACCGCCCACCACAGCGAGACGAACGGGTTGATCTGGGCAGCCCTGGTGCCATCGGTGCCCAGGCCCCAGGACAGGCCGCTGTCGTGGAGAAGCCTCAGCGGTGCCACGGTTGCCCGGCCGTCACGGATGACGCTCTGGCTGCGGAGCTGGACGGTGACGCCGAGCCGTCTGGCGCGCTCGATCTGGTCCGGGGTGATGCCCTCGGCGTGGGTGACCGACCAGCGCAGCGGTCGGACCGGACGGAGCTTGTCCGCCTGCTCGTAGGCGTCGAGAACGAGCGCGAGCCCGCCGGCCGTCACCGAATGGGTCTGCACTGGCCAGCCGGTGATCGCCGCGGTGGCCAGGATCTCGGTCGCGGCCGCGATGTCCGCGGCGGAGGGCGCTGGCGGTCGGCCAGCGTGGTCCCAGTGGAACGGGGCGTGGTAGATCTCACCGACTGCGATCCGGTCATACCAGTGGTCGCCCTGGAAAGGGCTGCTCGCCTTGACCTTGTCCGCGAACGCGCCGGCCGGGTCGTCCACGCCGGCGCCCAGCGTGGTGAGGACGCGCAGGGTCAGTTCGCCCCGTCCGGCCATGGCCTGGATCGCGGCGTAGGCCGCGTCGGACACGCCGACCCCGCCGGGGTCGAACACCGTGGTCAGCCCGAGGCTGTTGTAGTAGGCCATGGCGGCGCGGACGCCCGCCTCCTGGGTGCCTCCG
>DATBBI010000095.1:0-1907 GCA_036271115.1 Trebonia sp. | reverse complement strand
GTCGGTGGTCGAGGCTTGCCTGCGCGAGGGCGTGCAGCGAATGACGCTATCCGGCGAGCAGTTCCTCGCCGTGCGCACCACCGCGCCGCGCACCGCCACCCTCCGCGAGCTGTACGGCGACCTCGCCCCCGTCGCGGTGGTACCGCCCGACGGTGACGTGCTGGTCTGCCCCGGGCGCGACACGGAGGTCGGGGCAGGTGACGAGGTGACGATCATCGCCACCCCCGCTGAGCTCCGCGCTACCGCCGCTATCAGTTATTCGGAACGGGCCCGTTCCTCCGCCCGCCAGCACACCGCACGCCGGAGCGTGGCCGGCTACCTGCGTGACGTCCCCATGTCGCTGCTGCGCGCCGCCGACCGCAGGCTGGTGATCGCGCTCGGCGCGCTGGTCGCGGTGCTGATCGCCGCCACGGCCGTGCTGCGCCTGACCTATCAGTACGCGGGCCCCGGGCACCACATCTCGCTGCTCGACTCGCTGTACTTCACCGTCGAGACCATCACGACCGTCGGCTACGGCGACTTCACCTTCCGCAGCGAGCCGGCCTGGCTGGTCGGGTTCGCGATCCTGCTCATGATGACCGGCGCGCTGTTCGTCGCGGTGTTCTTCGCACTGGTCACCAACGTGCTCGTCAGCAGGCGGATCGAGGAGTCGCTCGGCAGGCGGAAGATCACCGGGCTGCACGGCCACGTGCTGGTGATCGGCCTTGGCACGGTCGGCCTGCGGGTCGTCCAGCAGCTGCACGCGGCGGGCCGCGACGTCGTGGTCGTCGAGATGGACGAGCACAACAGGCACCTCGGCCAGGTGCGCGCGCTCGGTGTCCCGGTGGTGATCGGCGACGCGACGCTGCCCGAGGTGCTGGGCTCGGTGCGGCTGCCCGCCGCGTCCGCGATCGCGGTGGTGACCAGCGACGACCTCGCGAACCTCGAGACGGGCCTGGCGGTCCGCGACCAGCTCGGACCGCGCTGGGAAACCACCCCGGTCGTGCTGCGCATCTTCGACCCGCAGCTCGCCCACTCGGTCAGGGAGACGTTCGGGTTCAAGAACGTCCGGTCGACCGCCGCGCTGGCCGCGCCGTGGTTCACCGGCGCGGCGCTCGGCCTGGACGTGCTGTCCACGTTCTACGCCGGCGACGAGCCGCTGCTGGTCGCCAAGCTGACGGTCACCCCGGGCGGCGGCCTGCACGGCCTGGAGATGTTCGACCTGGCGGCCCGCACCCGCGTGCTCGCCATCCGCCGGGCCGCGGACCGGACGGTGCTCGAGCACCTGCCGCGGCGCACCACCCGGTTCCAGCCAGCCGACGAGGCGTTCCTGATCGGCCCCTACGAGGAGCTGCTCACAGTGCTGCGCCGGGACCGCCCGTCCCCGCAGGTCCCGTCCGGCACCGACGAGGTCAGCCAGCCTGGAACAGGCTGAGCGACTGTCCTCGCTTGCCGAACACGGGGTCGGCGAGTGGCAGCAGGTACCGGTACCTGGCGGGCAGTTCCGCTCGCAGCCCGGCCGGCGGCCGGGTGACCGCCACGGACTCGACGAGCCGCAGGCCCAGCCGCTCCAGCGAGCGCGGGTCATCACACGCCCACTGCCAGGGCGCGATGTTCCGTTTGGCCGCCATCTTGCGCTCCTGGCCCATCGACATCCGGGTGACGGTGTCGAACGCGATCATGGCGCCAGGGAACCGGCCGGCGATCCGGGCCAGCATGCCCGTGACGTCGTCTTCGCGCAGGTAGGCAAGGACGCCGTCGGCGACGAAGAAGTACGGCCCAGGACGCTGCTCCACCACGGGCAGCCAGTCCTCGTCGAGCAGCGAGGCGGCGAGCATCTGGCGCCGCTCGGTGTCAGCGAAGAACCGGCGGCGCAGCTCGATCGTGTCCGGCAGGTCCAGCTCGATCCAGTGCGCGGTCCCGTTGTC
>DATBBI010000094.1:0-2178 GCA_036271115.1 Trebonia sp. | reverse complement strand
CCCGTTCGTGGTCAGCCTCGAGCTGCGGGCCAGCTCGGTCACCGACCGGGCCGACGTGGTGTTCCCGGTGGCCGCGATCGCCGAGAAGGCCGGCACGTTCGTGAACTGGGAAGGCCGCGGCGGCACGTTCGGCGCCGCGCTCACCGTGCCAGGAGTCCGGACCGACCTGTACGTGCTCGGCGCGATCGCCGACGAGATGGACGTGCACCTGGCCCTGCCGGACGCGGCGGCCGTCAGGGCCGAGCTCACCGAGCTCGGCGGCTGGCGCGGCGCCCGCCCGCTGCCGCCCGCCGTGGTTCCTTCGGCGTCTTCTCCCGCGCTCGGTGAGCACGAGGTTCGCCTCGCCACCTGGCATCAGCTGCTCGACGCGGGCCGGATGCAGGACGGCGAACCGTACCTCGCGGGCACCGCGCGGCCCGTCGTGGCGCGGGTGTCGCCCGCTACGGCCGCGGCTGCCGGGCTCAGCGACGGCGAGAAGCTGACCATCACGACGGCGGCCGGCGCGCTGACGATCCCGGTCGAAGTGAGGCCGATGGCCGACGACGCGGTGTGGCTGCCGACCGCTTCCGCGGGCTCCGCGGTCCGCACCGACCTCGGCGCCGGGCACGGCAGCCGGGTGACCCTGAGGAGGTCAGAATGAATGGGGCGCTGGCGGCGGATCCGACGCTGGCCGATTTCTACCTCGTCCCCTGGTGGCTGGTGCTGCTGAAGGTCGGGATCGTCTTCGTGTTCCTGATCCTCACCACGATCTTCATGATCTGGTTCGAGCGCCGGGTCATCGGCCGGATGCAGAACCGGCCGGGGCCCAACAGGGCCGGGCCGTGGGGCCTGCTCCAGCCGATCGCCGACGCGCTCAAGCTGCCGCTGAAGGAGGACATCGTCCCCACCAAGGTGGACAAGCTGGTCTTCTTCGTCGCGCCGATCCTCGCGGCGGGGCCGGCGTTCATCAGCTTCGCGATCATCCCGTGGGGCACGGTGGTCTCGATCTTCCACCACCAGACGCCGCTGCAGGTCGCCGACCTGCCGGTCGCGGTGCTGCTCGTGCTCGCGATGAGCTCGATCGGCGTCTACGGCATCGTGCTGGCCGGCTGGGCGTCCCGGGGGCCTTACTCGCTGCTCGGCGCGCTGCGCTCGACCGCGCAGGTGATCAGCTACGAGATCGCGATGGGCCTGTCGTTCGTCGCGGTGTTCCTGTACGCGGGCTCGCTGTCGACCACGGCGATCGTCACGGCCCAGCAGCACTTCTGGTACGGGTGGCTGCTGCTCCCCTCGTTCCTCGTCTACCTGGTGACGATGGTCGGCGAGACCAACCGGGTGCCGTTCGACCTGCCCGAGGGCGAGGGCGAGATCGTCGCGGGGCATATGACCGAGTACTCGTCGATGAAGTTCGCGATGTTCTTCCTCGCCGAGTACATCAACATGGTCACGGTCTCCGCACTGGCCACCACGCTGTTCCTCGGCGGCTGGCGGGCGCCGTGGCCGATCTCGCTATGGTCCGGCGCCAACAGCGGCTGGTGGACGGTGCTGTGGTTCCTGATCAAGGTCTTCATCCTGCTGTTCTGCTACGTCTGGCTGCGCGGCACGCTGCCCAGGACGCGGTACGACCAGCTGATGGCGCTGGGCTGGAAGATCCTCATCCCCGCGTCGATCGTCTGGATCCTGCTGATCGCGACGGTCAAGGCGTGGCGGAACGACACCCATTCGAACGTCGTCTACGCGTGCGGCGGGCTGGTCATCGTGCTGATCCTGCTGCTGGTCACGTTCTGGGACCAGGCGGGCCAGCGGCACGCCGCCGAGCTCGCGCCGGAACCGCCGCCAGTCGCGGACGGCGGAGACGGCGCCGTCGAGGGCTTCCCCGTGCCGCCGCTGGACCTGCCGCATTATCACGGCCTCGACTTGGGTGAGCCGGCGCTTGGCAGCCCGCCGCTCGGCTCGACCGATGTGACGAAGGAGGTCACCGGTGCCGGTTCTTGATTTCCTCAACCCCGTTAAGGGGTTCGGGGTCACCTTCCGCGAGATGTTCAGGAAGGTGGACACCGTGATGTACCCGGAGGACAAGCGGCCGACCGCGCCCCGGTTCCACGGCCATCACCAGCTGAACCGCTGGCCGGACGGGCTGGAGAAGTGCATCGGCTGCGAGCTGTGCGCCTGGGCCTGCCCGGCGGACGCGATCTACGT
>DATBBI010000093.1:0-2062 GCA_036271115.1 Trebonia sp. | reverse complement strand
CGCCGGGGGCGAGGAGTCCGTCGACCTGATCGAGGCCTTCGCGTTCCCGCTGCCGATCACGGTGATCTGCGAGCTGCTCGGGGTGCCGGCGGCCGACCAGGACAAGTTCCAGGTCTGGTCGCATGCCGTCGTGTCGTCCGTGGTGACGGAAGAGGAGTTCCTCGCCGCGGGCACCGAGATGTTCCACTACTTCACCGCCCTGCTGGCGGCGAAGCGGCGTTCCCCGGCGGATGACCTGACGTCCGCGCTGATCGCGGCCCGCGACTCCGGCGACTCGCTCGACGAGCGGGAGCTGATCGCGCTGCTGTTCCTGCTGCTCGTGGCGGGCCACGAGACGACGACGAACCTGATCGCGACCGGGACGCTGGCGCTGCTTCGCTATCCGGCCGAGCTGGCGCGGCTGCGCGGTGACTGGTCGCTGCTGCCGGCCGCGGTGGAAGAGCTGCTGCGCTACTCCAACCCGCTGAACCACACGACCGACCGGTTCACAACGGAGCCGGTGGAGCTGGGCGGGGTCACGATCCCGGCCGGCGAGTGGGTGCTGTGCGTGACCTCCTCGGCGAACCGGGACCCGTCAAGGTTCGCCGACCCCGACCGGCTCGACCTGGGGCGGGACGCCGCCGGGCACCTGTCGTTCGGGCACGGGATCCACTACTGCCTCGGCGCGCCGCTGGCCCGCCTGGAGGGTGAGGTCGCGTTCCGCGCGCTGCTGACGCGATTCCCTTCCCTGTCGCTGGCCGTCCCGGAGTCGTCGTTGCGCTGGCGCCCCAGCAGCCTCATCCACGGCCTGGAGTCGCTGCCGGTCCGCCTGGGCTAACCGCTCATCCGTGGCCGCGGGGCTTGTTGGACGGGCTTGTTTTGGCGGGCTTGTTTTGGCGGGCTAGCGCCCGCTTCTTGCTGTTATCAGCGCGATCGGGTTATCGTGTCGAGTTTGGCACCGAAAACGGGGCCGAAGTCGACACGATCTTTTGGCGGCCGGGCCGCTTCTTGCTGTTATCCGCGGTCAGAGGGCGGGTGCTTTCACTTTCGCGTCCGGCGAGGGCGCGACGGCCGGTCCGGGTCCGCTGATTTCATGATCACGAAGGAAAAGCACGCGCATAGGGTGTTTTTCCTTCGTGATCATGGTGAGCGCCGCGGCTCAGGCCTCGCCGGCGCGGCCGCCGATTTTGTCGCCGTCGCGTCCTATGTCGATCCCAGGTGCTGCCCGCGCCCCCGTGGTGGCGGGCAGCACCTGGGATGCCGCGATGGGGAACCTGTCGGGCGGGCCGGGCCCCTAGGCCAGGGCGTCTGCTACGGGGATCGAGTCGTAGCCGTGAGCCGCGGCGACCGGGGCGTTCGTGACGTGGCCGTCGTGCGTGTTCAGGCCGCCGGCCAGGGCCGGGTCGGCACTGAGCGCATCGCGCCAGCCGCGGTTGGCGAGCTCGACCGCGTACGGGAGCGTCACGTTGGTGAGTGCGTAGGTCGAGGTGTTCGGCACGGCGCCCGGCATGTTCGCGACGCAGTAGAACACCGAGTTGTGCACCCGGTAGACCGGGTCCGCGTGCGTGGTGGGGTGCGAGTCCTCGAAGCAGCCGCCCTGGTCGATGGCGATGTCGACGAGCACCGAGCCCGGCTTCATCCGCTTCACCAGGTCGTTGCTGACGACCTTCGGGGCCTTCGCGCCGGGCAGCAGGACCGCGCCGATCACCAGGTCGGCGCCGAGCACGGCGCGCTCGACCTCGTAGGCGTTGGACGCGACGGTCTGGACCCGGCCCTGGTAAATAGCGTCAAGCTGGCGGAGCTTGGCGATGTTCCTGTCCAGCACCGTGACCTGCGCGCCGAGGCCGACGGCGATCTGGGTGGCCTGCTGGCCGGAGACGCCGGCGCCGATTACGACGACCCGCGACGCGTGCGTGCCCGGCACTCCGCCGAGGAGCGCGCCGTAGCCGCCGCCCTGGCGCATCAGGTGGTAGGCGCCGACCTGCGGGGCCAGCCGGCCCGCGACCTCGGACATCGGCGCGAGCAGCGGCAGGCTGCCGTCGGCGAGCTGGACGGTCTCGTAGGCGATGCCCGTGACGCGGTT
>DATBBI010000092.1:0-2316 GCA_036271115.1 Trebonia sp. | reverse complement strand
GTGTACGAGGCACTGACCGACCCGGCCGCGCTGCGCGTGTGGCTGGCCGAGCACGCCGACGTCGACCTGCCCGCCAAGTACGAGTTCTGGGGCCGCTTCACGCCGGACGGCGCTCAGCCGCACCAGCGCGTGCTGCATGTGGACGAGCGCACCATCCGGTTCGCCTGGACCGTCGACGGTGTCGAGTCCACGGTCCAGTTCGAGCTGGCCGACGACGAAGACGGCACGCTGGTGACGCTGAGCCAGAGCGACCTGCCGGGTTTCGCGGAGGTGCTGGCCGACCAGGCCGGCGCCCGTGGCGCGCTGCATACGTTCTGGTCGCTGGCGATCGCCAACCTGGCGGACTATCTGGCCGGCCGGGCGCTGACGCCCAAGTGCGACTTCACGTCGAACGAGTTGCGTGCTTCCGTGGTGATCGACGCGGCACCGGACGAGGTATTCGACTCGATGACCCGGCCGGAGCAGTTCCACCGGTGGTTCGGCGCCAACGTGGACATCGAGCCCTATGTGGGCGGCCGCTTCGCGATGGGCGGGTTCGAGCTGGACCCCGGGGGAGCCAAGTTCGTCGAGTTCGAACCGGGCCGCAAGGCGACGCTGCGGTACGCCGACGGCATGATCGACAGCTGGGAGCTGGAAGGCTCGGACGGCAAGACCCGGCTCACCGTGGTGCAGAGCGGGTTCGACCCCGCCAACCCGCCGTACCCGGGCTGGACCGGGTGGCTAGGCGGCCTCGCCGCGCTGCGCCGCTACCACGAACTCCCGCAGTGGCGCTCGATCTGGCGCCAGATCGAGATCGCCGGGGTACCCGAGGGCATGTTCAGCATCGACCAGTGAGCTGAGCGAGGTCTTAGCCGGGAAGCCGGTAGGCGCGGCGGGCGTTGTCCGTCGCGATCAGCCGGGTGACGCGCTCGGCGTCGGCGTACGAGATGTCGTCGGCGCCCAGCCGGGCCCGGAGGAACCGCGACAGCGCCTGGCGGAACAGCAGCGTGCCCAGGTAGTAGAGCTCCGGGAGCCCGAAGGCATCGGAGGAGAACAGGAACTTGCGCAGCGGTGCCATCTCGAGCGCCTCGGCGAGCACCGCGGGCGCCCGGCTGCCGACGTTGTGGGTCGCCAGGCCGAGATCCGCGTACACGTGCGGAAAGACCTGGGCCAGATAGCCGGCCTCCCGGTGGTACGGATAGTTGTGCAGCAGCATGACAGGGACGCCGGCCGGGTCGAGCGCCCGCAGCAGGTCCGTGAGCAGCAGCGGGTTGCACTTGTGCAGGTCGATGTCGCGGTCGCCGTACCCGACGTGGAACTGGATCGGCAGCCCGAGGTCGGCGCCGCACCAGATGAAGAACCGGTGCAGCGTCTCGTCCGCCAGCCGCGGCGGCGCCCCGGCGCCCCCGCCGGTCTCACCCGCGCCGAGCCAGCGCCCGGCCGCGGCGGCCACCTCCGCGTCGGCTGGCCGCCGCCCGTCGAGGGCCAGCCCGACCCGGTACGCGGCGATGGACTTGACCCCGACGACGGGCACCCCGGACGCGGGGGACGCGACCCGCTCCGCCAGCGCGGCGCGGTAGGCGTCCGCGAACCCGGCAGCGCCGGTCCCCGCCGCCAGCGTCTCGGCGACCTGCTCGAGCCGGACGATCTCAAACGCCGCCGCGCCGGCGAGCCCGGCCGTCTCGGCGGGGGACAGCAGGCCACCGGGCGCGTAGCCGGTGTCCATGCACAGCGCCCCGAGCCCGCACTCGCCGAGGAACCGCCGTGCGACTTCCGCCGCGCCAAGCGCGTCGCGACGCGCCTGGTAGTCCTCGGCCGTAGCGTGCGCGGGCAGGTCGAGCAGCGGGGGGCACCACCGCCGGAACGCAAGCCCGGCCAGCGAGTCGAACGCGAGCCCGCCGCCGGCTGCGGCGGCGTCGGCCTCGTTGAGCAGGGCCTCGACGTCACCGCCGGACCGCAGCACGCCGTGGCAGTGGTGGTCGGTCAGCGGCTGGGCGGCGACGAACGGAAGCAACGGCGGGACCGTACGTTCGGTGACCAATTGAACCGATCCTTCCGTCAGTACGTCACTCATCGTAGAGATACGTACCGAGAGCACCGCGAGGGCCCGGGGGGGTGATCGAAATGACGGCAGCATATCCGCTGCTCGCGCCGACGGAAGGCTCCGGTCCGGCGCGCCGCGCGCGCAGCTTCCCCGGCGAACCCCGGCAAGTAGCCAGGGCTCGCGCGTTCGTGGCCGCCGCCCTGGCCGGCTGCCCGGCCCGCGAGGCGCTGCTGACCTGTGTTTCCGAGCTCGCCGCCAACGCCGTCGTGCACACCGCGTCCGGCGCGGGCGGG
>DATBBI010000091.1:0-4547 GCA_036271115.1 Trebonia sp. | reverse complement strand
AGGTCTGGACCACTACGGTACCGTGACACATTACGGGCAGGTGTCCTACGCTGCCCCCCAGGAGGACGCCATGGTGCAGGCATACATCCTCGTCCAGACAGAGGTCGGCAAAGCCGCCGGCGTGGCACGGCAGATAGCGGAAATCGCCGGAGTCATGCAAGCGGAGGATGTCACCGGCCCCTACGACGTCATCGTGCGCGCCAGCGCCGAGAACGTGGACGAGCTAGGCAAGCTAGTCGCGACGCAGATTCAGGCCGTGGAAGGCATTACCAGGACGCTGACCTGCCCGGTCGTGCATTTCTGAGCCGCGGCCACCCGGCTCACGTCCCGGCCAGCAACTGGCTCGCGACCGCAGCAGTGCGGAACCCGGCCCCGAGCGCGACCGCGGCCCGCAGGTCTTCCGGCGTGTCCACGTCCCGGCGCAGCCCCGGCACGCCGTCGAGAGACAGCTCGACGGCGCCGGCCGAGGCGTGCCGTGCCCGCGACGCGCCGCCGAACATCGGCCGGAACGCCACCCCTGGCGCGACCGCGTACATCGTCGTCCCGATCCCGGCGGCGTCAGACACGAACGCGGCACCGCCTGCCGCGACGGCCGCCGCCCGCAGCGCCCGGCTGAGCTCGCCGGGCCGCAGCGCGGGCAGGTCGGCGGCGAGCGCGGCCACGCCGCTGTCCGGCCAGCGATCCGACGCTTCCGCGGCCCCGTGGCGCAACGCGGCGTTGAGGCCGCCGTCCGGCTCGTCGGGCACGACGATCGCGCCGAGCGCGGCGAGCCGCGAGCCCGCCTTGGCGTCGGACGTGACGACTAGCACGCGCGTGACGTCAGGGCAGGCGACAACCGCGGAAACGGTGTCCGACGCCAGGGCGAGAGCTAGGTCCGCGCGGCGTGAACCGGCGAGGAGCGCGAGCCTGGACTTGGCGCGGGCTAGTACCTTGACAGGCAGTACCACTGTCCAGGTGAACAGGGCATCTTCGGTCATGCAGGTGACCACCGGCAGAATGTGGAACATGACGTGCATGACGTGCGGAACCGGACCATGGGAAGGCCTCCCCGATGAGCAAGTCTTACTCGCCCACGTGGCGGCTGATCTCCGTCATCGTGCTGCGACCACTGCTGACACTGCTGATCAGGAACAAGTGGGCTGGCCGGGAGAACATTCCCAGGAAAGGGCCCGTAATCATCGCACCCAATCACTTGTCCTACGTGGACTGGGGGACCGACGCGCTGTTCCTTCACGTGTCCGGACGGTACCCGACGTTCCTGATCAAGGATTCGGCTTTCAAGGTCAAATTCATCGGCCCGTTCCTGCACAAGGCGGGACAGCTCGCCGTGCACCGCGGCCGGGCCGACGCCGCTCTGGTGCTCAAGGACGCGGAGAAGAAGCTCGCCGAGGGCGCCGCCGTGGTCATCTACCCGGAGTCGACCGCGACACGCGACCCCGACTTGTGGCCGATGGTGTCCAAGACCGGCGCGGCAAGGCTCGCCCTGGCCACCGGCGCGCCGGTCATCCCCGTGGCGCACTGGGGCACCTACGAAATCCTCCCGTACGGCAGCAAGAAGCCCAAACTGTTCCCCCGCAAGACCGTGCGCACGATCGCAGGCCCGCCGGTCGACCTGTCGCAGTGGGCCGGCCAGCAGACATCGGCGAAGGCGCTGCGCGCGGCTACCGCCGCCATCATGGCGGATGTGACGGCGCTGGTCGCGAAGCTGCGAGACGAAGAGCCGCCGGCTGTCCCCTACGATCCGTCACCGGCGGGGGGTCGTGGGGGGTCGTCCCCCCTGGAAAGCCCTGCATCCAGAACGATCCCGGCCGACTCCGGGACCGCCGCCGGCTCCGCCGCGGCACCGGCGACCGAAGCCGGAGCTGACAGCACGTGAAGGCCACGGTGCTCGGCGCTGGATCGTGGGGCACCACGTTCGCGCAGGTCCTGTGGGACGCCGGCACGCCGACGGTGCTGTGGGCGCGTGATGCGGTCATCGCCGACTCGATCAACGCCGGCCACGAGAACCCCCGGTACCTGCCGGAGATCTCGCTGCCGCCAGCGCTGACCGCGACGACCGACCCCGCGGCGGCTCTCGACGGCGCGGACCTGGTGGTCTTCGCGGTCCCCGCGCAGACGCTGCGGGCGTCCCTGGCGTCGTGGGCGCCGCTGATCCCGCCCGGCGCGCTCCAGATCAGCCTGCTGAAGGGGATCGAGCTCGGCAGCTCCAAGCGGATGAGCGAAGTGATCATGGAGGTCCTCGGCGTCCCGCAGTCCCAGGTCGCCGTCGTCTCCGGGCCCAACCTGGCCAGGGAGATCGCCGAGCGCCAGATCGCGGCGAGCGTGGTCGCCTGCTCTGATGAGTCAGGAGCCCGGCTGCTGCAGCGCGCCTGCCACACCGGCTACTTCCGGCCGTACTCGAACACCGACGTGACCGGCTGCGAGCTCGGCGGCACGGTGAAGAACATCATCGCGATCGCGGTCGGGGTCGCGGTGGGGCTCGGCCTCGGCGACAACACGAAAGCCACGCTGATCACCCGCGGGCTGGCCGAGATCGCCAGGCTCGGCGAGGCCGTGGGCGCGGACCCGCGGACGTTCGCCGGACTGGCCGGGATGGGCGACCTGGTCGCGACCTGCAGCTCGCCGCTGTCGCGGAACAGGACGTTCGGCCAGCACCTCGGGCAGGGCATGACCGCAGTGCAGGCACGGACCGTCACCAGCCAGACGGTGGAGGGCATCACCTCCTGCGAGCCGGTGCTCGACCTCGCCCGCAAGCACGGCGTGGAGATGCCGATCACCGAGGCGGTCGCCGCGCTGATCGCCGGCCACCTGCCGGTCATGGAGGCCGCCGCGGTGCTAGCGTCACGGTCAGCCAAACCGGAGTGGTACGGAGCCTAAACGCGTGGAGATAGCCAGAAGACAGCTCGGCGAGAACACCAGGGCTGTGCACCTGCCGCCGCCGCCGGAATCCGCCCAGCGGCCGCTCGGCACGCCCGTGTACCGGACGGCGGCGTTCGCCTTTTCCGGTGCCGAGGAGTACGCGGCGGTGCTGAACGACCGGGTGCCCGGGTACAGCTACAGCCGGATCGACAACCCGACCGTGGACGCGTTCGCGCGCGCGGTCGCGGCCCTCGAGGGCGCGAACCTGTCGCGCTGGCCCGCCGCCCAGGCGTACGCGTCGGGGATGGCGGCGATCTCAGGAGTGTTCTGGACGTTCGCGCGGGCAGGAGCCCACGTCGTGTCGTCCGCGGCGCTGTACGGCGGGACCTACAGCCTGCTGCGCAACGTGCTGTCCCGGTTCGGGGTCGAGACGAGCTTCGTGGACATCTCCGACCTCGACGGGGTCCGGGCGGCCATGCGGCCCGCCACCCGCATCCTGTACACCGAGACGATCGCCAACCCGACGACGGCGGTCGCCGACCTGAGGCGGCTGGCGGACATCGCGCACGAGACGGGAGCACTGCTCGTCGTCGACTCCACACTGGCCCCGCCGGTGATCTGCCGGCCGCTCGAGCACGGCGCCGACCTCGTGCTGCACTCGGCGACGAAGTACATCGGCGGGCACTCCGACGTCACCGGCGGCGTGGTCACCGGCCCGATCGAGCTCGTCACCCAGCTGCGCGCGACCAGGATCGACACCGGCGGGTCGCTCTCCCCCGACGACGCGTTCCTGCTCCGCCGCGGCCTGGAGACGCTCCCCGTCCGGGTGCGCCGCCAGTGCGCCACCGCGTCGGTGTTCGCCGCGACGCTGGCCAGGCACCCGGCCGTCGCGTACGTGGACTACCCGGGACTGCCCACCCACCCGGGGCACGAGCTGGCCAGGCGGCAGTTCGACGCTGGTCCCGAGGGGGTCAGGTTCGGCGCGATCGTGACGGTCACGCCGTACGGCGGCCGCGATGCGGGGCTCGCCTTCGTGACCAGGCTGCGGCTGGCGGCTCCGGCCACGTCGCTCGGCGGGACGCACACCAAGGCCTCCCACGTCGCCTCCACCACGCACCGCCAGCTCGACGACCGGGCGCTGAGCGCGGCAGGGATCGACCCGGGCGCCGTCCGCTTCTCCATCGGCCTCGAAGACGCGGAGGACCTGATCAGCGACGCCTTCGTGGCCCTGGAGGGCCTCGTCCGCTAGCAGGTGGCTGCTGGCGTGTCACCCCGCTAGAGCGAAGCGCCTAGACCCGCCCGCCTCTGCGGGGGCGCCCTGGCGGCGCCGAGGCGCCGCCGCCTCCGCGGGGCGCCCTCGGAAAGATAATGGGTCGTTAGGCACACTCTGGTGTGCTTTTTGACCCATTATCTTTGCCTGACCCTCGTGGCTTGCGCATGCAAGTGGCTGATGTGACTGGTGGTGCTGTGCCGCCATATGAGCACGTTGGGTATCCGGGGCCGGCTGAACAGCAGAGCAATGTGCCGCCGGAGACAGGGGCGGCCGTTCGGGATAGTCATAAACGGCAGCCAGGGCAGACCTGCACTGCCGCGCAAGCCGATGGCGAAACGGCGTGGCACTCCGCGGGAGGGCGGTCAGGCACTACCATCTGGGGGTCGACTGGGCAGCGGAGGTGAGCACATGAGCG
>DATBBI010000090.1:0-4529 GCA_036271115.1 Trebonia sp. | reverse complement strand
TCCTTCCAGCCCCAGCCGTGCTCCGTCTTCCCGCGCTCGGAGGCGCGCGACTCCGCGTCCTTGCCGCGGATCTCGAGGTGGCCGAACTCGGTGTTCGGGACCAGCAGGCCGCCGGTGAACAGCGCGCTGCCGATCCCGGTGCCGAACGTCAGCATCAGCACCGTGCCGCGGTCGCCCTGGCCCGCGCCGAACATCATTTCCGCGATGCCCGCCGCGTCCGCGTCGTTCAGCACCGCCACGTCGCCGCCGACGGCCGTGCCGAACAGTCTCGCCGCGTCCGTCCCGATCCAGGACTTGTCGACGTTCGCGGCCGTCCGGATCGTTCCGCCGGTCACGACTCCGGGGAAGGTGATGCCGGTAGGGCCCGTCCAGTCGAACGACCTCGCGACCTCCTGCACCACCTCCGCCACGGCCTTGGGCGTGGAGGGGCGCGGGGTAAGGAGCTTCTTGCGGTCGGCCAGCAGCCTGCCGCTGGCCACGTCGACCGGGGCTCCCTTGATCCCGCTGCCGCCGATGTCGATACCGAATGCCTGCATACCTCGGTTCCTCCCACCCGGCGGCGCGGTTATGCGAGCCGCCGCCGGCTTCGTCTACCCGGACTTCTGACTATTATCGAATCCGACCAAAAGATAAGGGGGCCGCCTGGATGAACTGGCTGAAGGTCGGCGCCGTCGTGATCGGCGGGATCGTTGTTTTCTTCGTGCTCAATTCCGTGGTCCATCTGCTGCTCGGCCTGCTGACCGCGATCGCGTTCGTCGCCATCGTCGCGGGCGGCGGATACGTGGCCTACAAGATCATGGGGGCGCGCCGCAGCCGCCAGGTCAAGGCCACGCGGGAGCCGGAAGAGCGCCGGGTGCGGCGCGATCCCGAGCCGGGCACCCGAGAGCTCGCCGTTCCCCCGGTGACTTCCCAGCCCGCCCGTCACGCGGACGTCGAGGACGAGCTCGCGCGGCTGAAGCGGGAGATGGGCCCCTGACGGCCGGCACCGACGGTCGGCACTGGCGGCTAGCTCCGCCACGCTTTCAGCGCGGCGACGGCTTCCCCGGTGCCGTCGAACCGGACGCGCGCCGCGCTGGTCCGGCCCGTCGCCCACATCGTCAGCTCGGACGGCGTGCCGATGACGGTGACGGTGGGCGTCGCGTTCTTCACCGTGACCCGGTACGGCCCGGTCTGGTTATCGCCGTCCTCCCTGGCCAGCTCGACGCCGACCGGTGACCGGCGCAGGAAGAACCTGGCGCCCTTCACCCGGTGCCACAGGGCGTCGGACAGCCCGTCGCTGATCGCCCGCGGCTGCCAGTCCGGCTGGGCGCGCCTGACGTCCTCGTGATGGACGAAGTACTCCACCGTGTTCGCCTGCTCATCTGCGCCGGGCAGCGCGAACGGCGACAGCCGCGGCGGGCCGTTCCTGAACAGGGCGACCAGCTCATCGAAGGTATGTTTTCGCAGGTAGTGTCGTTGTACGCGAGCGGTGTACGGGGCGATCGGCCCGCCCATCACCCCGGCGGCCGCGTCGGGGCGGCGCTCGCGCAGCACCAGGTGCGCCGCCAGGTCACCGGTCAGCCAGCCCGTGCAGAGGGTGGCGGCTTCCGGGCCGGTCTCCTCAAGCAGCGCGGCCAGCGCCAGGCGTTCATCCCGCGAGTTGCTCACCTGGAGATCGTAGGCTGTAGCGGTGCCGAATGGCACCGGGAGCGAGGAGGTCGATGATGACAGGAGCCGTCCGCCCGTCGCGGCTTGACCCGGAGATAGCGGCGCGGCTGAAGCGGGATTCCCATGGGCTGATGGCGGCGATCGCGCAGCAGTACGACACCGGCGAGGTGCTGATGCTCGGCTGGATGGACGACGAGGCGCTGCACCGCACGCTGACCACCGGCCGCTGCACCTACTGGTCGCGCAGCCGCCAGGAGTACTGGGTCAAGGGCGAGACCTCTGGCCACCTCCAGTTCGTGAAGTCCGTGGCGCTCGACTGCGACGCCGACGCGATCCTCGTCAAGGTGGACCAGGTCGGCGCCGCCTGCCACACCGGTGACCGGACCTGCTTCGACGCGGACGTGCTCCCCGCCGTCACCGGCGAACGACCCGATCTGGCCGTCGGCTCCGGCCAGGCCGCGGGCAGCTGAGCGCCGTGCGGACGATCCCGGCCCGCCGTGAGTACGGCCTCACGCTCCTGGCGGGCGCGGTCGGCGCGGGACTGATCCTGCTCGCGGTCAGGGAGCGCTGGGCCGAGGCTGTCTTCACCCCGCCTAAGCCGCTGAGCCAGCAGGTGGTCGGCGTGTCCGGCGCCGACCTCGTCCCGCTGGCGGGCGCGCTCGCCGTGGCGGCGCTCGCCGGGCTGGCTGCCGTGATCGCCACCAGGGGGGTGCTGCGGCGGGCCGCCGGGGTGCTGCTCGCGGTGTTCGGCGCCTGCGCTGGCGCCGCCGTGGCGACGGGCGTCACCGCCGCGAACGTGGTCAGCGTCGCGGCGAGCCACGTCGCCTCGCCGGAGTCGGCGGCCGTCAGCGGCGCCGCGGGCTCCACGACCAGCGGCGCCGCCGAGGGGGCCGCCGTCGTACTGACCGGCACCGGGCACGCGGTCATGACCGGTGCGCCGTGGCGGTTCGCCGTGCTCGCCGGGGCGCTGCTGGTGTTCCTGGCCGGCCTGGCGACGGCGCTGCGCGGCCCGCGCTGGCCGGTGATGTCCGCCAGGTACGACCGGCCGTCGCGCCGCGCCGCCGGGAGCGCGGCGGCCGCGGACGGCGCGCCCGCAGCGCTAGCCAGGGGGGACGGCCCCCCACAGCCCCCCGCCGGGCGGCCGCGTGACTCCGCGTCGATGTGGGAGTCGCTCAGCGGCGGCGAGGACCCCACGGCCGACGACCCCGCGGCCGACGACCCCGCGGCCGGTGCGGCCCCTGCCGACCGGTTGCACGTGGATTAACCAGATGCCGAGCGTGCTCGTCGCCGACCACGAGCCCGAGGTCGCCGGGCTGGCCCGCCGCTACCTCGAGCGGGCGGGCATGCGCGTGCTGGTCACCGCCAGCCCCGCGGAAACGATCCAGGCGCTGGCCGGGTGCCAGCGGGCCCCCGAGGCGCCGGACCTGTTCGTGATCGACCTCACGATGCCGGGCCTGGAAGCCCGCGCGGTCCGGCAGGTGCTCACGCCAGCGATCCCCGTGCTCTTCTTGCTGCGCCGCGGCGAGTCCCGGCCGCACGGCCTGAACAGCCCGCCCACGGCCAGGCGGTGGCTGACCCGGCCGTTCAGCCCGCGTGCCCTGGTCACCGCAGTGGCGGAACTGACGCGCCCGGCGCCAGGCCGTGGCGGCGTCGCGGGCGCGGCCGACGGCGGCGCGGACCACGGCCGTCACGAGATCCGCGTGAACGGGAGGGACGTCAGCCTGACGCGGACCGAGTACGCTCTGGTGTCCGCGCTGGCGGGCCAGCCGGGCCGGGTGCTGAGCAGGCAGCGGCTGCTCGCCGCGCTGGAAAGCGAGCGGGGCAAGCGGCCGAGTCCCCGCGCCGTCGACGTGTACATCGCGCAATTGCGTGCAAAGCTCGGCGACGGCGCGATCCGGACCGTGCACGGCGTGGGGTATGTGCTCGATCCGGAGACGACCCCATAACGCCCTTGCAACGGGTAGGTATGGGGTATGTATTGCGAAGGCAAACTCCAGGGGGGCTGCCGAATCCGCTTTCCCGCGAGGGCTAGCATCGGTGGCGCACCATTTCCGATCGAAGGAGACGACGCAAGCGAGTGAGTGTGCTCGACGAGATCCTCGAAGGCGTGCGTGCCGATCTCGCCGACCGGCAGCGGCGCGTCTCGCTTGAGCAGCTGAAAGACATGGCGCGGCGGGCGTCCTCCCCGGTCGACGCGATGGCCCCGCTCAAGGCGCAGGGAGTCAGCGTCATCGCGGAAGTAAAGCGGGCGAGCCCGTCCCGCGGCGAGATGGCGACGATCAGCGACCCGGCAGCGCTAGCGGGCGACTATGAGGCGGGCGGCGCGCGGGTGATCAGCGTGCTGACCGAGCAGCGCCGGTTCGGCGGGTCGCTCGACGACCTGGCCGCCGTCCGGCGGGCCGTGCGGATCCCGCTGCTGCGCAAGGACTTCGTGGTCAGCTCCTACCAGCTGTGGGAAGCGCGCGCCTACGGCGCCGACATGGTGCTGCTGATCGTCGCGGCACTCGAGCAGAGCGCGCTGGTCTCGCTCGTGGAGCGGGCGCTGTCCATCGGGCTGCTCCCGCTGGTCGAGGTGCACGCGGACGAGGAGCTGGAGCGCGCCGTCGACGCGGGCGCGACGGTGATCGGCGTGAACGCGCGGAACCTGGCCACGCTGGAGGTGGACAGGTCGATCTTCGGCCGGCTGGCCGGCCGCATCCCCGAGGGGATCGTGAAGATCGCCGAGTCCGGCGTCCGCGGGCCGCACGACCTGCTCGCCTACGCCGCGGCCGGCGCGGACGCGGTGCTCGTCGGCGAATCGCTGGTGACGGAGAAGGATCCCAGGTCCGCCGTCGCGGACCTCGTGACGGCCGGGTCGCACCCGGCCCTGCGCGGCGAACGCG
>DATBBI010000089.1:0-4501 GCA_036271115.1 Trebonia sp. | reverse complement strand
CGTCGCCGCGGCCACGCTCCCCGCGGTGATCGCCAGCCCGGTCGCGATGGTGCAGAATACGGTGCTGTTCCCGCTCGACCTGGCCCGCCATCTCACCCCGGCGGTGTCCTTGACGCCCGGTGACCTGCTGGCGCGCCTCGGCCCGGCCGGCCACACGATCGCGGTCGCGCTGCTGCTGATCGCCGGGCTCGCCGTGGCCGTCTCGCTCGTCGTCAGGCCGCCCCGCGACCTGCGCGCGGCGACCTGGCGGCTGGCAATTGGCCTGGCTCTGATGTTCGCCCTCGGCCCGGCCGAGCGCTTCGGATACTTCATCTACCCGCTGGGCCTGGCCGGCTGGCTGCTGCTGACCCGCCGCCAGCCCGGCGCCGCGGTCGCCGGTAGGCAAACGCCTACTCTGGAAGGTGGTACCTAGCCGCTGGTGCCGCGCGGGCGGGCGGGCCACGATGGATGCCATGGAGCCGTGGAACCTGTGGATGTACCTGTTCTGCTCGCTCGCCGCCGTATGCCTCTGCCTGATCTGGATCGTGCCGACCCCGCGCGGGCGGGGACCCCGGGCCGTCGGTCTGGGCGCCGCATTGGTCCCGGCGGCCACGCTCTGCGTGCTCGCGTTCGGGGTCACCGCACCGACGTGGACATTCCAGGTGACGGCCATCTTCGCTGACGGTCACAGCGTCACGTCGGGCGGTTCCCTGCTGCCGGGCGCAGGCCAGCTGGAAGCATTCTGGCTTGCCGTGGCCATCGTGGTAGCCGCGTCGGTGTTCACGCTGGTCGCCTCCCGGCAGGCCGCGTACCTGGCCGCGATCACCCTGCTGGCGTTCGGGCTCTGGCAGGCGTACGTCGCGCTGAAGCTCCACGCTGGGCTCGTCGGCGGCTATTACTGGTACGACTTCATGTTGAGGTGGACCGACCGGCTGGCCGTATGGCTGGTGGCGCTCGCCAGCGTGGCCTCCGGTTCGCTTCTGGCCGCGCGAACGATAGTCGCAGACGCGCTGGGCCGCCGGAGCGGCCTGACCGCCCAGGTCCAGCGCCTCACCTTGACCCGCGCCGCCGCCGTCGACGCTGCCGCGGCGGAACTGAGACGGCTTGAGCGGGATCTGCATGACGGCGCGCAGGCTCGCCTGGTCGCGCTGGGCATTAACCTGCGGGCCGCCGAGAAGCTGATCAGGACCAGCCCGGATGGAGCGGAGACCCTGATCGCCGAATGCCGCGAGACCTCGTCGCAAGCCCTGGCCGACCTGCGGGACCTGGTCCGCGGGATCTACCCGCCGGTGCTCGCCGACCGGGGCCTCGGCGCCGCGGTGGAGGCCCTCGCGCTCGACTGCCCGGTTCCCGTCGCGGCCGAGATCGACCTGCCGGGCAGGCCGCCAGCGCCGGTGGAGTCGGCGGTGTACTTCGCGGTCGCCGAGGTGCTCAACAACGTCGCCAAGCACGCGGACGCCACGTGCGCCCTGGTCCGGCTGGGCTATGCGGACGGCATAGTGCGCGCTGAGGTGACCGACGACGGGAACGGCGGCGCGGATCCCGGGAACGGCACCGGGCTGGCCGGGATAGAGCGGCGCCTGGGTGCGTTTGACGGCACCCTGGCAGTGAACAGCCCGGTTGGCGGGCCGACCATCGTCGTCATCGAGGTGCCATGCGCGTTGTCCTCGCCGAAGATCTCTACCTCCTGAGAACAGGGCTCGAGAAGCTGCTCGCCGCCCACGGCTTCGACGTCATCGAGGCGGTGGACAGCGGCCCCGCGCTGCTGGAGGCGCTGGTCCGGCGGCAGCCGGACGTCGCCGTCGTCGACGTCCGGCTGCCGCCGACCTTCACCGACGAGGGGCTGCGGGCAGCGATCGAAGCGCGCCGCCGGGTGCCGGGGCTGCCGATCCTGGTGCTGTCGCAGTACGTCGAGCAGCTCTACGCCAGGGAACTGCTCGCCGACCGCGCCGGTGCGGTTGGGTACCTGCTCAAGGACCGGGTGTTCAACGACGACCAGTTCACCGACGCGATCCGGACGGTGGCCAGGGGCGGCACGATCATGGACCCCGAGGTGGTCGGCAAGCTCCTGGGCAGGCGCTCCCGCGACGAGCCGGTCGCCAGGCTGACCGCCCGCGAGCGTGAGGTCCTCGCGCTGATGGCCGAGGGTCGCTCCAACAGCGCGATCGCCCAGCGCCTGTCGATTTCGGAGAAGGCGGTCAGCAAGCACAGCACGTCAATCTTCACGAAACTTGACCTGGCGCCCTCGGAAGACGACAACCGTCGCGTCCTGGCGGTCCTGGCCTACCTCAACGCCTGAGCGCGGTCTAGGTGTCGGCGGTCTGCGGCTTCGGGTCAGGGGCGAACAGCAGCAGCCACCCGATGTTGAAGTTCACGAAGATCAGCGCGGTGAGCAGCACGGCCTCGGTGCGGAGCCCGTCCACCCCGCCGAGGAACGCCAGGACCGCGACTGCCGCATAGAGCGCGATGGCCGTCCAGTACGCGGCGGCGCCAAGCCGGTCCCCGATCGGGACTCTCCGCACCAGGTAGCTGCCAACCGCGCCGCCGATCCCGAGGATGGCGAACGATGACCGCCAGAATGCCGCGTTTTGCGAGTCAATGAGCGCCAGCACGCCCATCAGGCCCGGCAGCAGGAAATTCAGCGAAATCACGTAAGACATTCGCTTACTGTTCTCGTTGTCCCGCCAGTCGCCGATCCGTATCTGCACCACGACAAGCCACAGCCCGAGCAACGCGAAACACGCCGGAGAGAACGCTCCGTAAAATGCATCCAACATGTCTATCTACGCTATCGTGCCGAGTTCGATATCGCATGGCGGCATGATGGTGAGTCGTGGAGCAATTGACATTCGGCGATTCGGCCGCCGCCATCCGGCCGGACACCGCGCGGACCGGGTACGAGATCGAGCGTGAGCTCGCGGCGGCGGGCAGCGTGCGGGTCGCCGGCGTCGACGAGGTGGGCCGCGGCGCCTGGGCCGGGCCCGTCGTGGTCTGTGCCGTCATCGCACGGACCGGGTTCCCGGCCCCGCCGGAAGGGCTGACCGACTCCAAGCGGCTGACCGCGCGGCGGCGTGCCCAGCTCGCTGCCGAGCTCCCCGCCTGGGTCGAGTGCTACGCGATCGGCGAGGCCAGCCACGAGGAGATTGACACGCTCGGCATGACCGCCGCGCTGCGCCGCGCCGCGGTCCGCGCGCTGGACGGGCTCGGCGCGCCCGCGCCCGGCGTGGTGCTGCTCGACGGTTCGCACGACTACATCGGCCGGCCGTGGCCAGTGCGGTGCGCGGTCAAGGCAGACCTGCGTTCGGTGTCGGTGGCCGCGGCGTCGGTCCTCGCCAAGGTACACAGGGACAACCTGATGGCCGAGCTCGGGCGGCCGCACGCCGAGTTCGCGTTCGAGGAGAACGCCGGATACCCGTCGCCGGTCCACCAGCGTGCCCTCGCCAGCCTCGGGCCGACCCCGTACCACCGGCTGTCCTGGTCCTACCTGGACGGCCTGCCCGCGTGGCGGCACCTGAAGAAGACCCGCCCCGATATCGAGGGCCAGCTTTCCCTGCTCTGACCGGGCTCAGGAACTGAGCACGTCCGGATCGATCACGAGGACCCTGGCCTTCGCGTGACGGCGGAGCTCGGCGCTAGCGCTCTCATCCATCAGCACGGACAGGCCGTAATTGGCCGGCGCGCCGATCAGGATCGTGGTCGCGCCCGCCTCGTTGGCGTACTCGGCGATCAGCCGTCCCACCGTGCCGTGGTCGTTCGCGTGCAGCAGCACGTGGCCTTCGGCGGGAACGCCAATGGCGGCGAGCCGGTCCAGGTGGTCGCGGACCACGGCGCGGGCCGCTTCGAGGGCCTCGCCGTCGATCCCGCCGTCGCCGGCGACCGGGCTCTCCTGGGCGTGCACCAAGTGGATCACCTGGTTGTCGCCGGCGGCGAGCCTGGCGGCCGCGTCCGTGACCAGGTCGGCGCTCGGTGAACCGTCGATCGCCACCAGCAGGACCTCGGCGGCCTTGCCGCGGCGCACCGCGCTGTTGCCGCCGACGGCGGCGAACGCCGGGGCGGCCGCGGGGGCGGCGGCCGCCTTGACGTCCTCGGCCTGGACGCGCTCGGCCTCCGCGAGCAGCTTGTGGCCGGTGCTCAGGATCACGATGCCGAGCAGCACGGCCCCGGCGCCGAGGTAGAACGGGAAGTGGATGTTCACTGCGATGACGAGCCGGCCGGCGGCGTACGGGGCGAGGCCGCCGCCGATGAACCGCACGAAGCTGTAGGCGGCGGACGCGACGGGGCGTTCCACCGGGGACACAGTCATCACGGCCTGGGTGGTGACGGTGTTGTTCACCCCGCAGACGATCCCCGACACGATCGTGAGCACGATCAGCACGGGCCTGTCCAGCGTCCAGATCGCGATGCCCAGGATGATGAGCGCGAACACGAAGAGGTTGGCGTACATGGTCCTGGCGATGCCGAGCCGTTCCTGCAGCCACGGCGCGCCGAAGACGGCGAAGATCGCGACGAAGATGCCCCACCC
>DATBBI010000088.1:0-2539 GCA_036271115.1 Trebonia sp. | reverse complement strand
GTGACCGTCATCGCGTTCTTCCTGATCCTGTGGATGCACGGCGGGGACACGGCGTCCCGGTTCCAGAACGTGCTGCTGTTCGTGGGCTACTGGATCCCGGCCTTCGTCGCGATCGTCACCGTCGACTGGCTCTACCGCCTCCGCGGGCGTACCTCGATCAACCCGGCCCAGGAGAGTACCGTCCGGGCCGACGCGATCGTGGCCGTCATCGCCTTCGTGGTCGCCTTCGGCGCCGCCGTGCCGTTCATGAACACCAGCATCATCGTGGGGCCGGTGGCCACGGCCTGGCACGGCGCGGACGTGGCGTACTACGTGAACTTCCTGGTCGCAGCCACAATCTACGGTGGGTACCGGGTCTGGCGTCATCGGGTCCGCGGTGAGATCGGGATCGCGCCGCTGCCCCGCTGGCCCATCGTCCGACGCTAGAGCTCCCTGGCCGCCCGTTCGGTGTCATGGGCCGCACCCACCAGCACGGGGCGGGCCGACAGGACGTGCACCCGCATCACCGCCTCGGCCCAGGCCGGGTCGCCGGCCGTCACGGCGTCGAGGAGCTCGCGGTGCTGGCGCATGCTCTGCCGCATCCGCGCCGGAGAGTAGAGCCGGTACGTGTGCGAGACGACCGGCACGTGGATGAGCGAGTTCATCAGCTCGGGCAGCAGCGAGTTGCCGGAGGCGGTGACGATGGCGCCGTGGAAGGCCCCGTTGAGCTCGGTGATGAGGTCGATATCGGGGCTGACGCCCTCCCCGGCGGCGGTCTCCATCCGGGTCACCAGGTCGTTCATGGCGCTAATGTCGGCGTCCGTCACCCGCGTGGCGGCTCGCGCCGCTGCATGTCCCTCGAGCAGCGCGCGCAGGTCGAAGATGTCGCCCAGCTCGCCGGCGGTCCAGGTGCGGACCCGGGCGCCCTTGTTGGGCAGGGTCGCGAGCAGGCCTTCGGACCCGAGCCGGCGCAGGGCCTCGCGAACCGGGGTCCGGCTCACCCCCAATGAGTCGGCTAGGTCCGCCTCGCCGAGCCGGGCGCCCGGGGCGTACGTGCCGTCCAGGATCCCCTGCCGCAGCGTGTCGTAGACCCGGTCCGCACTGCCGCTACGCGGTACCACTCCACCTCCCCTCTCGTGCTAGCACGGCTCAAACCGTCCTCACCAGGGACGAGCGTAACGCGGGGAACATCCCGGCCCGGCCGAGCAGCGCCGGGTTGGCGTGCCCGAGGCGCTGCTCGACGTAGGCGGACGCGGCGAGCAGCGCGGCCATATCGATACCGGTGCCGATGCCGCTGCGGTCGAGCGCGTACAGCAGGTCCTCGGTGGCGATGTTTCCGGTCGCGGCCGGCGCGAACGGGCAGCCGCCGATCCCGCCACTGCTCGCGTCCAGCGCGGTGACGCCGGCCTCGATGGCGGCCAGGGCGTTGGCGTACCCGGTGTTCCTCGTGTTGTGAAAGTGGCAGCGCAGCGGCGCGTCGGTCACGCCGCGCACCGCGCCGGCCAGCGTGCGCACGTCACGCGGAACGGCCACGCCGATCGTGTCGGCCAGCGCGACCTCGTTCACCCCGGACTCGGTGCACTGGCGGACGATGTCCGTCACCCGCTCCGGCCGGACCTCGCCCTCGAACGGGCAGCCGAACGCCGCGCCCACCGTCAGCGTCACCCGCAGGCCGGCGTCGCGGGCCGCGGCGGCGATGCCCGCCGTGGCGCGGACCGCCTCGGCCGTGGTCATCCCCTGGTTCTTCGCCGAGAACGTGTCGGTGGCCACGACCACCATGTTGATCTCGTCGACCCCGGCGACTGCCGCCCGCTCCATCCCGCGGCGGTTCAGCACCAGGCCGCTGTAGCGCACGCCGTCCGGCCGCGGCACCGCCGCCATGACCGCCTCGGCGCCGGCCATCTGCGGCACCCGGGCCGGGTGCACGAAGCTGACCGCCTCGATCCGCCGCAGCCCGGCGGCGGCCAGCGCCTCGATGTAGGCCACCCGGGCGGCCACGTCGAGCACCGCGTCCTCGTTCTGCAGCCCGTCCCGCGGGCCCACCTCGACGATCTCCAGCGTGCTCATGTCCTCCATCATGGTCTCTACCTTGCATGCAATCAAGCAGACAATGCTGCATCGGTCTTGCAGTCATCCGCGATCTCTCGATAGATTGCATGCAATCGAGCGATGGAGCGCCCTGCCGGAACAGCCTGACGAGGTGACGATGACCGACCAGACCAGCCCGCGGCCAGACGGAGGAACGCCGCTGCAGGACCTGCGGGTCACCGAGCTCGGCCAGCTGCTCGCCGGCCCGTTCTGCGGTCAGTTGCTCGGCGACTTCGGCGCGGAGGTCATCAAGGTCGAAGACCCGGGCCAGGGCGACCCGATGCGCCAGTGGGGCCGGGAGAAGCCGCACGGCATGTCGCTGTGGTGGCCGGTGGTGGCGCGGAACAAGAAGTCGGTCACCGTCAACCTGCGCGACCCCCGCGGCCAGGATCTCGTCCGCCGGCTAGCGGCCCGGTCCGACGTGCTGCTGGAGAACTTCAGGCCGGGCACGCTGGAGCGCTGGGGCCTCGGC
>DATBBI010000087.1:0-10046 GCA_036271115.1 Trebonia sp. | reverse complement strand
GTCACCACGCTGAACGTCACCCCGCTGGCCGCGACCCACGCGGCCCGCCTCGCCGACATCGAGCGCGTCCGCGCCCTCGCCGGCTAGCGCCTACGGCTTGCGCGCGACGCCGCCGTAGCAGCTGACCTCGGCCGGCGTCGGCCGGGGCGCGCGCGAGTCCGGCCGCCACTCCGACACGAGCACCACGCCGGGCGGCACCATCTCCAGGCCGGAGAACACCATCCGCGCGAACTGGTCGGAGTCGCGCGCGTTCATCGTGAGGCCGGCGTCGAGGTAGGCCTGCTGCCCGCCGCCCACCGCGACGGGGTCGTGTTCCATCGTCATGTGCGAGGCGGCGAGGTAGCTGCCCGGCGGCAACGCGTCGAGCAGCGTGCCGATCACCTCGTCGGGCTTGTCCTCGTCGCGCAGGAAGTGCAGCACCGCGATCAGCATCAACGCGATGGGCTGGCTGAAATCCAGCACCTCGCGCAGCAGCGGGCAGGAGATCATCCGCTCCGGCGACCGCAGATCGGCCTGCAGGTAGGCGGTCCGGCCCTCCGGCGACGAGGTGAGCAGCGCCTGCGCGTGCGTGAGCACCATGGGGTCGTTGTCGATGTAGGCGACCCGCGACGACGGGGCGGCACGCTGCGCGACTTCGTGCACGTTGTTGGTGGCCGGCAGCCCGGACCCGATGTCGAGGAACTGCCTGATGCCCGCCTCGGCGGCGAGGTACTTCACGACCCGGCCGAGGAACTTCCTGTTCTCCCGCAGGCCTATCCGGCCCGCGGGCCACGCCGCGAGCGCCTTGTCGGCGACGGCGCGGTCGGCGGCGAAGTGGTTCTTGCCGCCGATGTAGTAGTCGTACATCCGGGCTGGATGGGGCTTGCTCGTGTCGATCTCCGACCGGGTGCCCTCGACCGCCGCAAAGGCCGTGGAATCCGCGGAACCCGCCACACCGCACCTCCTGCCCCCGCATTGCCCCGTGGTCGATATCAGGGGACAGTCTACGAGGGCCGCCACCGCAACAGTAGGGAAAAATTAGTTAACAGATTCATGCGAGGGTCGCTGGCAGGCATCACGGCTTGCGGGCGACCCCGCCGTAGCAGCCCACCTCGGCCGGGGTCGGCCGCGGGCCAGCGGCCTCCGGCCGCCACTCCGACACCAGCGCCACCCCGGGCGGCACCAGTTCGAGCCCGGAGAAGGCGAGCGCGGCGAACTCGCGGGACTCCCGCCGCTGCATGGGTATCCCCGCCTCCCGCATCGTGGCCTGCCCGGCGGTCCCCGAACCGGGGATGTGGTCGGTGACCAGGTGCGAGGCGGCGACATAGCTGCCCGGCGGCAGGGCGGCGGTCAGGGTCGCGAGGATCTTCGCCGGGCCGAACTCGTCAGGGACGAAGTGCAGGATCGCGACCAGCATCAGCGCGACGGGCTGGCTGAAGTCGAGCACCTCGCGCACCACGGGCGAGGAGAGGATGGCGTCGGGATCCCGCAGGTCGGCGTGGATGTAGGCGGTCCGTCCTTCTGGCGATGAGGTGAGCAGGGCGCGGGCGTGCGCGAGCACGAGCGGGTCGTTGTCGACGTAGACGACGCGGGCCGACGGCGCGGATTCCTGGGCGACCTCGTGGACGTTGTTCGCGGTGGGCAGCCCGGTACCGATGTCGAGGAACTGCCTGATCCCGGCCTCGGCGGCCAGGTACCTGACGGCGCGGCCGAGGAACGCCCTGTTCTCTCGCGCCGCGACCCGGATGGACGGCGAGTGCCGCAGCACCTTCAGCGCCGTCTCGCGGTCCGCCGCGAAGTGGTTCTTGCCCCCGATGAAGTAGTCGTACATCCGGGCCGAATGCGGCCTGGACGTGTCGATATCAGGCGGCGTTTCCTGCTCGCCTGATTCCGCGCTTCCCACCACCGAATCGTATAACGGGGCGGCGTACAGTCGCGGTATGCCGCAAATCCACGCCGCCCGCCGCGCCCGCGCCCAGGAGATGGTGCGGGCGCTCGGCGCAGGCGCCGTGCTGGTCACCGCCGGGCCGAACGTGCGCTACCTCACCGGCCTGGCCAGCTCGAACGCCGCGCTGCTGCTGCCAGCCGACGGCGAGGGGCTGCTGGCGACCGACTCCAGGTACGCGCTGGCCGCCCAGCGCGACGCGCCCGACCTGGAGTTGCTCATCGAGCGGTTCATCGAGGGCAAGCTGGCCACGGAGGCGGCCCGCCGCGGCGTCACGGTGCTGGCCTTCGAGGCGCAGGAGATGACGGTGGAGCGGCACGCGGCGCTGACGCGGGACGCGGGAGTCACCACGGTCCCGTTCGGGAGAAAAATAGAAGAGCTCCGCATGGTGAAGGATGCTGAGGAGCTGGAGCTTCTCGCGACCGCGTGCCGGCTGAGCTCGCAGGCACTGGCTGATGTGCTTCCTCAGATCCGTCCTGGTTTGTCGGAACGTGCGCTGGCTTCTCTCCTCGACTACCGCATGACCGAACTGGGGGCGGACGCCCCGGCGTTCGACACCATCGTGGCCAGCGGGCCGAACGGCGCGATCCCGCACCACACGCCCACCGACCGGCCGCTGCGCCGCGGCGACCTGGTCACGATGGACTTCGGCGCGCTGTACCAGGGGTACCACGCGGACATGACCCGCACCGTGGCGATCGGCGAGCCGGCCGGCTGGCAGCGGGACGTCTACGAGCTCGTCGCGGAGGCGCAGCGGACCGGGATCGAGGCGGTCGAGCCAGGCGCGGAGGCCGGCGCCGTGGACGCCGCCGCCCGCGAGGTGATCGAGGCGGCCGGGCACGCCGAGCACTTCCAGCACGGCCTCGGGCACGGGGTGGGGCTGGAGATCCACGAGGCGCCGATGCTGGGGTACGGCAGAACGGGTAAACTAGTGGACCGGGTTCCTGTCACCGTCGAGCCTGGCGTGTACCTGCCAGGAAAGGGCGGCGTCCGTATCGAGGACGTCCTGGTCGTGACGGCAGGCGGGGGAGCCCGCATCCTGACTTCGACCACCAGGGAACTGCTGGTCCTGTAGTTCTGTAGTAAATGGGAGACGACCCGTGGCAACCACGAACGACCTGAAGAACGGCATCACGCTCAACATTGACGGGCAGCTGTGGAACGTTGTCGAGTTCCAGCACGTCAAGCCGGGCAAGGGGCCGGCCTTCGTGCGGACCAAGCTGAAGAACGTGATGTCGGGCAAGGTCGTGGACAAGACCTTCAACGCCGGCGTCAGGGTGGATGTGGCCACCGTCGACAAGCGCGAGATGCAGTACCTGTACCGCGAGGGCGACGACTTCGTGTTCATGGACATGACGGACTACGAGCAGCCGCGGATCCCGGCCGGCGTCGTCGGCGACGGCGCGAACTACCTGCTGGAGAACCAGACGGTCACGATCGCCTTCAACGAGGGCACCCCGCTGTACGTGGACCTGCCGGCCGCGGTGGAGCTGGTGATCGCGCAGACCGACCCCGGCCTGCAGGGCGACAGGTCCACCGGCGGCACCAAGCCGGCCACGCTGGAGACCGGCGCGACGATCTCGGTCCCGCTGTTCATCTCCACCGGCGAGAAGGTCAAGGTAGACACCCGCACCGGCCAGTACCTCGGCCGCGCGTAGGTGGCTGCTCGCAGTAAGGCTCGCAAGCGGGCCCTGGACATCCTCTTCGAGGCGGAGCAGCGCGGGCTGCCCGTGCTCGAGCTGCTGTCGGAGCGCCAGTCGCTCGGCGAGACGCCGGTCCCCGAGTACGCGGCGGAGCTGGTGCGCGGCGTCGCTTCGCACCAGCCCGAGATCGACAACCTGATCTCGGAGAACGCGGTGGACTGGACGCTGGAGCGGATGCCCGCGGTGGACAGGAACGTCCTGCGCCTTGGCGTCTACGAGCTGCTGTGGGCCGACGACGTGCCGGACGGAGTGGCGATCAGCGAGGCGGTGCTGCTCGCCCAGGACCTGTCGACGGACGCGTCCCCGGCGTTCGTGAACGGGCTGCTCGCCAGGATCAAGGACCTCAAGCCCACCGCCTAGGCGGCGGAGGCTAGGCGGCGGAGGCTACGCGGCGGAGAAGCGCAGCCGCAGGCCAAAGCGGCGCAGCACCGCGAGGAACCACACGACGCAGACGCCGGCGCCGACCACCGTCAGGCCGATGGTGACCGCCGTGGACAGCAGCATGAAGAGCTTGTACGGCTCGGTGACCATCATCACCGCCATGCCCAGCGTCAGCAGGAAGAACAGCCCGGCCCAGAACCACGTGGCGCCCTGGAAGAACCTGTGCAGTCCCGGGTGGTGCGCCTCCGGCTGCTTGAGCGCCACGACTTCCTCGGCGAGCTGCGCGACCAGCGGCTTGCGCGTCGGGGCGGTCCTCGCGAACACCACGCACATCGCCAGGTTGGCGAGCGGGAACTGGAGCTGGAACATCCACATGTAGCCGGTGCTGATCGCGACCGCGGTCTGGACCGTCAGCACGAGCGCGGAGATCATCAGCAGCGAGGAGACCGAACCGGAGACGATCTTGCGGAGAGCGATAAGGAGCCAGACCACCGCCGTGCCCGCCAGCAGGCCCGCGTCCGGGCTCACCACGTCGGTGACTACCACATAGGCGCCGAACGGAAGCCCGACAGACTCGGCGATATTCCACGCGGCCGTCCAGAGCAGGCGCCACGGATGCGGCAGCTCGAGGTGTCCGGAGGGGGCAGGCATGCGGACGAGCATACGGGCTGCCGGTGCCTCCGCGGGCGTCATTCGCGGATGGCGGCGTGTCGGATCTGTCCGCCCATTTGCACCAGTTCGCGAAGTCTCCACAGTCGTTACTACGAGAAGCGAGCTTCCCGGGTTCGCCCCCTTTATAACGATTGGTAATGGTCTAAGCGCATACGGTAGCCGGCATGTCGTTCCCCGGGAAGGGGCGGCTGCCAGCCATCCGCACTACAGTGAGACTGCGACAGCAACCTGGGAAGAGGTTTGGAATGACCGCAGAGGTTCCCGCGAAAGCCGTCCCCGGCGTGCGCGGGCCCGACGCTGAGCGCAGGCGCGACGGAGCGCGGTCATCGCTGGTCTGGGACGTGCTCCAGGGCGTGATCGCCGCCCGGGCGGTGTCGCTTGGCAAGCCAGCCAGGGGCGCCGGGGCAGAGCTGGACATCGTGGACGTCGGCGGGGGGACCGGCGGCTTCGCGGTGCCGTTCGCGGCGCTCGGGCACCGGGTGACCGTGGTGGACCCGAGCCCCGACGCGCTCGCCGCGGCGCAGCGGCGCGCCGCCGAGATGCGGGTCACGCTGACCGCTGTCCAGGGTGACGCGGGCGAGCTGGCGAGCCTCGTCGGCGACGCCGCCGCCGACCTGGTGATCTGCCACAGCGTGCTCGAGTACGTGGACTCGCCGGCCGCCGCGATGGCGGCCATCGCCCGGGTGCTGCGGCCGGGCGCCACGGTCAGCGTGCTCGCCGCGAACACCGTGGCCGCCGTGCTGCAGCGCGCGCTCGCCGGGCGGTACGCCGAGGCGCGGCAGCTGCTCGCCGCCGACGGCTCCGGGGCAGGAGTCCCGCGCCGCTTCACCCTCGCCGGGCTGACGGCGCTGATCGAGGATGCTGGGCTGCGGGCCGGCGATGCGCATGGTATCCGGGTCTTCGCCGGCCTGCTGCCCGCCGCCGCTGCCGCCGACCCGGCCGCGGCGGACGAGCTGCGCGCCCTGGAAGAGGCGGCGGCCGCCTACCCGGCGCTGCGCGACATCGCCACGAGGCTGCACGTCCTCGGCTACCGCTGAACGCCGCAAGGACCGGTCGCCGTGCCAGCCCCCGCCTCTCAGCCTCCGGCTTCCGTCCCGCCACCCCCCGACGATGGCTGCCACATCCTGCACGTCGACATGGACGCCTTCTACGCGAGCGTGGAACTGCGAGACCAGCCTGACCTGGCCGGCCAGCCGGTCGTGGTCGGCGGGCTGAGCGCGCGCAGCGTCGTGCTGTCCGCGACCTACGAGGCGCGGGCGTTCGGCGTCCGGTCGGCGATGCCGGTCAGCAGGGCCAGGCGGCTGTGCCCGCAGGCGGTCTTCATCCCGCCGCGGCACGGGCTGTACGGCGAGGTCTCCAAAGAGGTCATGGCCATCTTCCGTTCGGTCACCCCGGACGTGGAGCCGCTGTCGCTCGACGAGGCGTTCCTCGACGTGGCCGGCGCGCAGCGGCGGCTTGGCGCGCCGGCCCGGATAGCGCAGCTCATCAGGGCGCAGGTCAGGGAGCAGCAGGGCATCACCTGCTCGGTAGGGGTGGCGCCGATCAAGTTCGTGGCCAAGATCGCGTCCGCCCGCTGCAAGCCCGACGGGCTGCTCGTCGTCCCGGCCGCCGGACTGTTGGACTTCCTGCACCCGCTGCCTGCCAGCGTTCTGTGGGGGGTGGGCGAGCGCGCCGAGGAAGTCCTGACCCGGCTGGGCCTGCGCACCGTGGGTGATATCGCTCACGTTCCGCTGGCCACCTTGCAGCGGGAGCTCGGCGGCGCCGTCGGCGGGCACCTGTGGTCGCTCGCCTGGGGCCGTGACGAGCGCCGGGTGGTCCCGCGCCGGGAGGAAAAGAGCGTGGGCGCTGAGGAGACATTCTCGACGGACGTCGACGACCCGGTGGTGATCCGCCGGGAGCTGCTGCGGCTGTCCGGCCGGACCGCGCGGGCGCTGCGCGCCGCCGGGTGCGTGGCGCGGACCGTCTCGGTGAAGCTGCGGCTGGCCAGCTTCAAGACCATCACCAGGTCGAAGACGCTCGCCGAGCCCACCGACGTCGCCAGGGAGATCTACACCACCGCGGTGGCGCTGTACGAGGGGTCCGGCCTGGATCCCCGCGCGCGGCTACGGCTGGTCGGGGTCCGCGCGGCGGGCCTGCGGCCCGTCGGGGCGGCCGCGCGGCAGCTGGCGTTCGACGACCGCCCGGTGGGCTGGCGGGAGGCGGAACGGGCGGTCGACCAGATCGCTCTCAAGTTCGGCAGCGACGCGGTGCGGCCGGCCAGGCTGGTCCCCGCGGAGCCCGCCGGCCCGGATGACACCGCTGTCCGCAGGGCCGGCGACGCCGGCCCTGCGGACAACGGCAGTCGGCTGGGAGCGAAGTCCCCTTCCAAGGGCAGTGCAGAGACTCGTATTCTGGGAAATGAACCAGGTACGTAAGTGAGGTGAAAGTCACCCCACCCCCCGGGTTCCATGGGAGGCGTGTCGTGCCGCTCTCTGAGCATGAGCAGCGCCAGCTCGAGCAGATCGAGCAGGCGCTATACAGGGAGAATCGGAGGCTGGGCCGGATGGTGCGGTCCAGCGATCCCCGCGTGCACTACCGGCGCCGGGTGGTTCAGGCAGCCTCCGGTTTCGGTGTCGGCGCGGGCATGGTCGCGGCGGGTGTCATCTTGCCGATGGTCTGGCTCGCAATTGGCGGGTTCGCCGTCATGCTGGTCTGCGGCATCTGGGCGCTGAACAGCTGGCGGCACATGTCAGGCGTCGCGCTCGGCGTGGCCGGGCGCGGGCAGCCGGGCCAGCGCCGGCGGCGGCAGAAGAACCGCGGCAAGGGCAACCGCAGCGCGATGATGGAGCGCTTGGACGAACGCTGGCGCAGACGGCAGGAAGGGGACCTGTAAGAGGTTCCGCGTCCGGTTCAGCCGGGCCTTCGCGAGCCGCTCAGGGTTGAGCCTGCCGAAGATGTCCGTCGCCTGGAGGACGGCGGTCAGCGCTGGTGACAGGACCGAGGTCGGCAACAGCCGTGCCCGCCACCGGGTCCATCGCGGCACGGCCGTGGCGACCGCCTTGCGGACAGCCGTGCTGTCGCCGCGCAGGCCGGCCCCGCTGCCGGCGCGGGCCGCGTACCTGGCGCGCTCCTCGGCCATCGCGATGCGGCCCAGCGCGGCCTCGGCCGGCGGCGCCAGTTCGAGGGTGCTGGCCGTGCGCGCCGCGACCGTCCGCGGCGACTGGCTCGGCAGGTAGCCGACCTGGTAGTCGACGAGGTCGTCACGCAATTCGCGCCACGCCGCGTGCGCCTGGGCCTCGTCCGCGCGGGCCGCGCGCCCCCGCCAGCGCCGCCGCCTGACCAGTAGCCGGACAACACCAGGCGCGGCGGCCGCGATCACCGCCAGCCCGAGGACGCAGAACCCGAGCACCTCCCACGGATTCACCCCGGCGCTGCTGTGCGCGGCGGCGCCGCTGCCGCCGCCGATCGGGAGACCCAGCTGGTGCCTGATTGCCGGGTTGAGGTTCGACGCAGCGCCGGGCGCCGCCGACGTGGCGCCCTGCGACCCGGTCGAGGACCCCGGCGTGCCGCTCGTGCTGAGCGTGTACACCGGGCTGGTCGCGGTGCCCTGCCCGGGCGCCGACCCCGCGGGGGTCGGCTCGAACCTGAGCCACCCATAGCCCTGGAAGTACAGTTCCGGCCATGCGTGCGCGTCGTGCGAGGTGACGACCCACTCGCTGCCGGCCACCGGCGTGCCTGAGGTGAAGCCGATGCCGACCCGCGCAGGGATGCCGAGCAGCCGGGCCAGTGCGGCCATGGCGAAGGAGAATTGCTGGCAGTATCCGCGCTTCGTGTGCTCGAGGAAGTTCGCCAGCCCGTTCTCGTTGATGACCGTCGGCGCGTTCAGCGTGTACCGGAAGCCGCCGCCCGCGGACAGCCAGTTCTGGAGCGCGACCGCGTCCTGGAACGCCGTCTTCGCCCCGGCTGCCTTCACCACCGACTGTGCGAGGCTGCGCAGCGCCAGGTAGGACGAGGGGACCTGCGTGTAGTAGCTGACGGTGGTGGCCGGGGGCCGGGCGCCGTCGAGGCCTTTCGCTGGCGGTGCCGCGTCGAGGCTCTTCACCGAGTAGCTGAGGCCGGCCAGCCGCTGGCCGTTGTCGAACACCATCAGGCTCGACCGGTCGGCCTGCAGGTTGCCGGGTGCGGTGACCGCTGTCGCCGGATACGGCACGGGCAGCGCGTTGTACTGATCCTGGGGGACCGATCCGCTCAGCGTGATGTGCGTGGTCACCCTCGCGAACGCGCTGCTCACCGAGGCCGCGAGGCCGGGCGCGGCAGGTAGCTGCGGGTTCGCCCGCACCAGCACGGAGGGCTGCCCGAAGATCTTCCAGCCCTGGGAGGCCGTCAGGTTGTCGAGCACGTAGACCTGGAAGTACTGCGGGTTGATGGCGGTACTGGTGTAGGTGAACTCCACCTGGGTCTGCGTCGCGTGCAGCTCGTTGCTCATCTGGGTGTTGGGGTCCGGGAACCCGGCGCCGGCGCCGGCCCCAGGGCCGTGCCCGCCGATGCCCGGCTGGCCGGCGCCGAACAGCCGGGTCACGTGCAGCCCGGGGATGATCAGCGGGACGCAGAGCGCGACCACCATCGAGGCGGCGCCGACCCGCCGTCCAGCGGCCGCGACCGCGGTGGTGTCGGGCATCTGCCGCGGATCCGGGTTCTTGTGTTCCCACTCCCTGATCCGGTCCCTGCCCTCGCTGCTCAGCATCCAGAGGTAGCCGGCCGTGGCGGCGCAGAAGGCGATCGTGGTCCCGAGGGCGTCGCGGGAGATGCTGAGCGTGAACGGCTCGGTGAACAGCAGCAGCAGCGGCAGGCCGGCCAGCGCCGCCCTGCCGAGCCGGACCGCGATCAGGTCGGTGAGCACGGCGGTGAGGCCGATGCCGGCGGCGGCGAGCAGCACCATCCCGGACAGCGCGGGGACCGGGGGAGCGTACTTCGCGGACTCGCGGAAGCCCTGCCCTGCCAGGTCCCACAGCAGCCGCAGCGAGGTCGCGGTCGGCAGCAGGTGCCCCCACGACCGGCCGTTGGAGAACACGAGGTTCAGGTACAGCAGCAGGCCGGCCAGCGAGCCGACCACGCAGACGAGCACCGGCAGCCGCCGCAGCCTGGTGAGCGTGGCCGCGCCTGCGACGGCGAGGACCGCGCCCGCGCCGGCCCAGAACCAGGCGGTGCCGATGAAGACCGGGTACAGCGAGATGGAGGTCAGGATCGTCGCGGCGGCCGCGGCGATCGTCCTGCGGTGGCTAGACATCGGCCACCCCCGCGCCGGCTGCCGTTACCCCGGCGGCCCCGTCCGCCACGTCCGCCGCGTCTGCCGCGTCCGCCCCCGCCTCGGTCAGGCCGCCGGCGAA
>DATBBI010000086.1:0-3645 GCA_036271115.1 Trebonia sp. | reverse complement strand
CCCTGGTCGACCGCCAGCGGGACGAGCTCGTACTCGGCGTCCCTGGCCTCGAGGGAGTAGTAGACCTGCTGCGCGGCGAACCGCTCGAACCCGTGGCTGTCCGCGACCGCGAGCGCCTTCATGAGCTGCCAGCCCGCGTAGTTCGACGCCGCCAGGTAGCGCACCTTGCCCGCCGATACCAGCGAGTTCAGCGCGGACAGCGTCTCCTCGAGCCGCGTCTGCCCGTCCCATTCGTGCACGTGGTAAATGTCGATGTGGTCGGTGCCCAGGCGGCGCAGGCTCGCCTCGCACCCGGCGATGATGTGCTGGCGGGACAGGCCGGCGTCGTTCGGGCCGTCGCCCATCGTCATCCGCACCTTGGTGGACAGCAGCAGCGTGTCGCGGCGGCCCTTGATCACCTCGCCGGTGATCTCCTCGGCGAGCCCGCCGGAATACACGTCTGCGGTGTCGATCAGGTTCACCCCGGCGTCCAGGCATATGTCGACCTGCCGTCGCGCGCCGTCGACGTCGGTCGCCCCGACGGCGCTGAACCCGCCGCGACCGCCGAACGTCATCGTGCCAAGCGTCAGCGCCGAGATCCGCAGTCCGCTGTGCCCGAGCTGCCGGTACTCCATTGAGCCTCTCCTTCTGATCGCAGATATCCCGAACGTACAGCGCCCCCTCCTCCCGCATGGCCGCCGGGTGCGGGTAAAAGTTCTGTTGTGAGAGGCTCATCCGGCGGGCGGCTGCAGGTCCCTGACTGGCTGTCGGAGGTCGTGCCCGACTGGCTGGCCGACGTGGTGCGGCCTAAGAAGGCGCCCATCCCCTGGCCGGACATGATCCGGGCCGTGTTCGCGATCTGGGTGCCGCTCGCGATCGGCTTCATCACCGGACGGCGGGAGATCGCCCTGCTGCCCGCCATGGGCGGGCTGCTCGCCATCATGATCGACCAGGGCGGCCCGTTCCGGGCCCGGATCCAGCGGGTAGGGACCGCCGCCATCCTCGGCGGCGCGGTGGGGCTGACGATCGGCTGGGCGATCCACGGCCGCGGCTGGGTCGCGGTGATCGCCCTGGTCCTGGTCGCCGGCGTGTCGGCGATCCTGGCGCGGCTCGGGGCCGTCGGCTCGGTCACCGGGCTGCAACTGCTGATCTACAGCTCACTCGGCCTCGGGCCGCTGGGCGCGCTGCGCCCGGCATGGCACACCGCGCTCGAGTTCGTCGCCGGGTCGCTGTGGGGGCTGCTGCTGATCATGCCGGCCTGGCTGCTGTCGCCGCGGGGCGCGGAACAGCGCGCCGTCGCGGCCGTCTATCACGCCCTCGCCGACGATCTGCGGGCGATCGGCACTCCCGAGGTTCTGACCACGCGCCGCGCGGTGACCGCTGCCCTGAACACGGCGTACGACACGCTGCTGACCGGCCGGTCGGCGGCCAGCGGGCGGAACGAGCTTGGCATGCGGCTGATGGCGATCCTCAACGTGAGTCATCAGATGGCGGAGGCCGGCACGGCGCTGCGCGCTTCCGGCGAGCGGCCGCCGCCGTGGGTCACCGACACCATCGACCGGCTCGCCGACGAGGTGCTCACGCTGCGCCGGGGAGAGACCGCACCGTCGTTCATCCCGCCGCCGTGGTCGCCGTCGGCTGGCGCGCTCGCGCTGCGCGACGCGATGGTCGCCCTGGCCCGCTGCATCTCGGGGGACTTGGTGCCGCCGTCCGCTCCGGCGGTGCGGAAGCCGGGGCTGCGCGACCGGGCGCGCGGGCGCGCGGCACGCCTGCTCGACCAGATCATCGGCGGCCGCATCGCCTGGGAATTCACCGCCCGGCTGATGATCTGCACGGGCGTGGCCGCCGTGTTCAGTCAGGTGCTTCCGATCCAGCGGTCGTACTGGGTGGTCCTCACGGTCGCGATCATCCTCAAGCCGGACTACGGATCGGTGTTCTCCCGCGCCGTCCAGCGCGGCGCCGGCACGATCATCGGCGCGGTGCTCGGCGCGGTGATCATCGCACTGGTGCCGTACGGGCCGTGGCTGCTGATCCCGTTCGGCGTGCTCGCGGCGCTGCTGCCGTATGGCAAGAGCCGCAGCTTCGGGCTGACCGCGACGTTCCTCACCCCGTTCGTCGTCCTGCTCATCGACCTGCTCAGCCCCGGCGGCTGGCGGCTCGCCGAGGAGCGGCTCATCGACACGCTGATCGGCTGCGCGATCGTCCTGCTCATCGGCTACGCGCCCTGGCCGTCCGCGTGGTACGCGCACCTGCCGCGGCAGTTCGCCGACACGCTGCGGGCGGTGGCCACCTACATGGACGAATCGCTGGTGACCGCCTGGGACTCGGGTCAGCCTCAGGTCTCGTCACCGCCCGCGGCAACGCCGGGCGGCGAAGGGGCCGCCGGGGCGGCGCCCGCGCGGCGGTCCAGACTGCGGCGGCATGCTTTCCGGGCCCTGTCCAACCTGCGCGCGGAGTTCCAGCGAACGATGTCGGAGCCGGCGCCGGTCAGCCGCCGCGCCGTGGCCTGGTGGCCCGCCGCCGTCGGCCTTGAGGAAGTACTGGACGCGACGACCGGCCTGGTCGTGTCGATCGACCGCGGCGCGAAGCCGCCCAGCCCCAGCGCGGTCCATCAGCTGACCGGGACGCTGCGCGCGGTCGCGGACGCGATCAACGCGGGGGAGCCGCCCGCCATCTCCGGCGAACTGCCGGATGATCCCACGCTCACGCAGGTCACCGACGCCGTCCGGTCGGTGCTCGCGGTGCTCATCCGCGGCGGCGAGTCCGGCGCGCGCGGCGACGCGGCCCGCCAGCCTGCCCCAGCCTGAAAGGAGTCCGGATGGACAGCGAAACGAGCGAGCTGAACCTCGCGCTCGCCCACCTACGCGAGGCGGATCCCGTGCTCGCCCGGGTCATCGATCTGCACGCAGGCTTCGATCCGCGCGGCTGGCTGCGCGAGCTGCCCGTCATGGGCTCCTTCGGCGCCCTGATCTTCATGGTGACCGGGCAGCAGCTGTCGGTGCGGTCCGCCGCGAGCATCCTGGGCCGGATCCAGGACCTGTTCGGCGGCCAACTGCCGTCCCCGGCCGCGCTGCTCGCCGCCGACCCCGCCGATCTGCAGAAGACCGGGCTGTCCCGCAGGAAAGTGGCGACGCTGCGCGCCGTGGCCGCGCAGTATGCGGACGGCTCGCTCAGCGACGAGGCGCTGCGGGCCATGTCCGACCAGGAGATCATCGACCGCCTCACGACCATCTCCGGCATCGGCCCATGGACGGTGCACGGCATGCTGATCATCGCGTTCGACCGCGCTGATGTCGTGCTGCCCGGCGACCTCGCGCTCCGCAAGGCTGTCCAGCGCGCCTATCAGCTCGGCCACCTGCCGAGCCAGCAGGAGGTGCTGCAGATCGCCGAACCATGGCGGCCGTACCGGAGCCTGGCGACCGCGTACCTGTTCCAGGTCGCACTGGATGACCCGGGCACGCCGTTGCCTGAGAAGCAGCAACAGTAACTCAGTCGGGCTGGCGGGACTCGAACCCGCGACCTCGTGCACCCAAAGCACGCGCGCTAGCCAAGCTGCGCTACAGCCCGTGTCCCCGACGAGTGTAGCGCCTCGGCGCGGCCGCTCAGGGCGCCGTCGCCCGGTCTGCGCCGCGGCCGCCGCTCCAGGTCAGCAGCCCGGGTACCAGC
>DATBBI010000085.1:0-12243 GCA_036271115.1 Trebonia sp. | reverse complement strand
CCAACAGGGAACTCGTGCTCCGGCGGCTGCTCGAGTGCCTGGCCAGGGACCGGACCAAGCACCAGGTCGCCGAGGTGACCTCGCTCGGCCTGGTGCAGATGACCCGCAAGCGGGTCGGCGCCGGCCTGCTGGAGGCCTTCTCCCAGCCGTGCGAGTGCTGCAACGGCCGCGGTGTGGTCATCACGCTCGACCAGCCCGAGCCCGGCCACCGCTCGACCGCCGGGCACCGCGAGCCACGCCGGCCAGGCAACGGCAACGGCAATGACAACGGCCGGGACGCCAAGGACGGCCGCCGCGACAACGGCCGCGGCAACGGCGCGGGCCGCGGCACCCAGGAGCGGCAGGGACGCGAGGAGCGCGAGGAAGCCGCGAACGACGCCGAGACCGCTGCGGCGGAGGCACCCCAGGCCGCCGAGAGCCGCGAGAGCGGCGGAGGCGGCGGGGGCGGCGGAGGCGGCCGGCGCCGCCGGCGCGACGGCCGCACCACCACCAACGGCGGCACCGCCTCCGCCTCGCTGGTGACGGTCGCCGAGACAGCCCCGGTGGCGACTCCGGTCACCGTGGCGGACGCCGTTCCCGCCTTCGTGACCCCGCCCGCGACCGACGCGCCGCCCGCGGACGGCGGTGCCCCGGTACGCCGCACCCGGGCCGGCTCCGCGATGGCCAGGCTGGCCGCCCCCGCGGAGCAGCCAGCCACGGTCCCCGCCCCGGAACAGAGCCCGGTAACGGAGTGGGCAGCCCCGTCGGCCGGAACCCCGGCGACCGACCCGGCCCCAGCGGCCGAGGCGGCCCCGCCGGCCGATCCGGCCCCAGCGGCCGCCCCGGCCGCAGTGGCTGACCCGGCCTCGGTGGCAGACGTGACTCCGGAGACCGACCAGGCCCCGCTGGCTGACTCCGCGCCGGTCGCGGTCGCGGCCCCGCTGGCCGACCAGGCCTACGCGGCAGACCAGACTCCGCAGCCCGTCGGCACGGTCGCGGAGGCTGGCCCGGCTCCGACAGCCTATCCTGCCCCGCTGGCCACCGACGAGGCGGCGCTCGCCGCCGTGGCGCCGCCGGCGGCCGACCCGGTGCCGCTGGCAGACACGCTGGTGACTCCGGCCCCGCTGGCCGCTGACCCGGTTCCGCTGGCCGACGTCGCTCCCGCCGAAGGCGACCCTGCGGCCGAGCAGGGAGACGGCACTCCGCAGGAGTGACCCCGCCGCCTGCTCATCGGCCTCTAGGTGTGTACTTCCGGGGCATAGTGACCCGGAAGTACACACGTAAGCCAGCTGGGCTGGCCGGATCGCGCCTTAGGTGAGGAGCTCGCGCCAAACCGGTGCCGTGGTCCGGGCTGGGCGCGGGAACTGGTAGCATTGTTCGCAACGACCCGGTGGTTGCTAGGCAACAGATCACCCGTGGTCGTTTCATGCACGTAGGATGGCATGTCAGGTTCATGGCGAGCCCGCCGCGGAAGTCCAAGGCGACGCGGGGCACGCACAAGGGAGAGGCAGTTCTCGGGTGTACGCGATTGTGCGCTGCGGTGGCAGGCAGGAGAAGGTCGCCCTCGATGACGTGCTCACCGTCGACAAGCTTGCTGACGAGGAAGCCGGGTCGAGCGTCACGTTCCCCGCGCTGCTCGTGGTGGACGGCGACACGGTCATCAGCGATCCCGCCGAGCTCACCGCTTACCAGGTGACGGCCGAGGTCGTGGGCCCGGCCAAGGGGCCGAAGATCAACATGATGCACTACCGGAACAAGACGGGCTACAAGCGCCGTCAGGGCCACCGGCAGAAGTACACCGAGGTCCGGATCACCGGTATCGAGAAGGAATCGAAGGCGTCCAAGACGTCCAGGGCCAAGGCTTCGAAGGCGTAGGGAACGACACAATGGCACACAAGAAGGGCGCGTCGTCCAGCCGCAACGGCCGTGACTCCAACGCGCAGCGGCTTGGCGTGAAGCGCTTTGGCGGCCAGAAGGTGAACGCGGGCGAGATCATCGTCCGGCAGCGCGGCACGCACTTCCACCCCGGTACCGGGGTCGGCCGCGGTGACGACGACACGCTGTTCGCGCTGGTGGCAGGCGCGGTGCAGTTCGGCCGCTACCGCGGTCGCCGCGCGGTGAGCGTCGTTCCCGGCGAGGACCCGGCCAAGACGGCCTAGCCGGCGAGAGCAAACGTGCGCAGGGGCGGGCCGGATGACCGGCCCGCCTTTCGCGTGTAAAGGAGATGGATCATGGCGGAGTTCGCTGACCACGCGGCGCTGCGGGTGCACGCGGGGCACGGCGGTAACGGCTGCGCCTCGGTCCACCGGGAGAAGTTCAAGCCGCTCGGCGGCCCGGACGGCGGCAACGGCGGCCGCGGCGGCGACGTGATCCTCGAGGTGGACCCGAGCACCGCCACGCTGCTGGACTTCCACCGCCGCCCGGTGCGCAAGGCGGGCAACGGCAAGCAGGGTGCCGGCTCCAACCGCAACGGCGGTGACGGTGCGGACCTGGTTGTCAAAGTTCCGAACGGGACCGTGGTTCTCACCAGCGACGGCAGTGTGCTCGCCGACCTAGTGGGCACCGGGACCCGGTTCACCGCCGCGGCTGGCGGCCGCGGCGGCCTTGGCAACGCGGCGCTGGCGTCGCCGCGGCGCAAGGCGCCCGGGTTCGCGCTGAAGGGGGAGCCGGGGGAGGAGCGCGAGCTCACCCTGGAGCTCAAGACGGTGGCCGACATCGGCCTGATCGGCTTCCCGAACGCGGGCAAGTCGTCGCTGATCGCCGCCGTGTCCGCCGCCCGGCCGAAGATCGCCGACTACCCCTTCACCACCCTGATCCCTAACCTCGGCGTGGCGGAGGCCGGCGACGTCCAGTTCGTGGTCGCGGACGTGCCAGGCCTGATCCCCGGCGCGAGCGAGGGCAAGGGCCTCGGCCACGACTTCCTGCGGCACATCGAGCGCTGCGCCGCGCTGGTGCACGTGCTGGACTGCGCGACCACCGAGCCGGGCCGCGACCCGATCACCGACCTGGACACGATCGAGGCCGAGCTCGCCGCGTACGAGCAGATCACCGGTCCCGGCCTCGCCGGGACCAGCCTCACGGACCGCCCGCGGCTGGTCGTCCTGAACAAGATCGACGTGCCGGAGGCACGCGAACTGGCCGATCTCGTCAAGCCGGAACTGACCGCTCGCGGGCTTGCCGTCTACGAGGTCTCGGCGGCGACCACGGAGGGACTGCGCGAGCTGAAGTTCGCGATGGCGCAGCTGGTGACCGAGGCCAGGGCGGCCCAGCCGGAGCCGGAGCCGGCCCGCGTCGTGATCCGTCCCGCCGCGGTCAGCGAGCCCGGTTTCGAGGTCACGCGGACGCCGGACGGCTTCTACCTGATCCGCGGCGAGAAGCCGGAGCGCTGGGTGCGGCAGACGGACTTCAGCAACGACGAGGCGGTCGGCTACCTGGCGGACCGGCTGGCCAGGCTCGGCGTTGAGACGGCGCTTGCGGACGCCGGCGCCGAGCCAGGCGACACCGTGCTGATCGGCGATCTCGACGACGCGGTCGTCTTCGACTGGGACCCGACGCTGACCGCCGGCCACGGCCACGCCGCCGGCCCGCGCGGCACCGACTGGAGGCTCGACCGGTGACCGAGCCCCGGCTGGGGGTCGCCCGGCCGGACATCGCCGCATCGCCACGCACCGTCGTCAAGATCGGTTCGTCCTCGCTCACGACCCCGGATGGCGCGATCGACGGTGCCCGTATCGCGGCGCTGACCAGCGCGCTCGCCGAGCGCGTGCACGGCGGCGGCCAGGTGCTGCTCGTTTCCTCCGGCGCGATCGCCGCCGGCATGGCGCCGCTCGGGCTCCGCAAGCGGCCGCGCGACCTGGCGACCCAGCAGGCGGCGGCGAGTGTCGGGCAGGGCCTGCTCATCGCCAGGTACACCGCCGCGTTCGCGGCACACGGCCTCGGCACCGGGCAGGTGCTGCTGACCGCCGACGACCTGATGCGCCGCGGCCACTACCGGAACGCGCAGCGCACCCTGGACCGGCTCCTCGAGCTGGGCATGGTCCCGGTGATCAACGAGAACGACACGGTGGCGACCGACGAGATCCGGTTCGGCGACAACGACCGGCTGGCGGCGCTTGTCGCGCACGTCACGCGGGCGGGCGCGCTGATCCTCCTGTCAGACGTGGACGGCCTGTACGACGGTGACCCGCGCAAGGGCGGCGCGCGCCGCGTCGAGATCGTGACGGGTCCGGGCGACCTGGCGCGGGTTCGGGCGGGCAAGGCCGGCCAGGGCGGCGTCGGCAGGGGCGGGATGTCCACTAAGGTCGAGTCGGCGTTGATAGCGACCGCGGCGGGCATCCCCACGGTGGTCACGTCGGCCGCCCAGGCGGCCGCCGCGCTGGCAGGCCAGGCAGCGGGGACGTACTTCGCCGCCACCGGTCAGCGCCCGCGAACCCGCCTGCTCTGGCTCGCCCACGCCGCGGTCGCACGCGGCAGCCTGAAGCTGGACAAGGGCGCGGTCGACGCGGTCGTGAACCGCCGCGCGTCGCTGCTCCCGGCCGGGATCATCGGCGTGGAGGGCGCCTTCGACGCCGGCGATCCGGTTGACCTGGCCGACGAGGACGGCGCCGTGGTAGCCCGCGGCCTGGTCAACTATGACGCCAAGGAGATCCCCGGCCTCATGGGCCGCTCCACTCGCTGGCTGGCCAGCAAGCTCGGCCAGGAGTACGAGCGTGAAGTCGTGCACCGCGACGACCTGGTGATCCTCTAACTGAAGCGGCCCCATACCCAGGGCGTGGAAGCGCGCGGCCAGGTCGTCGATCCAGTCTGGCGGCGTCCTATGGTCCGCCAGCGGGATCCCGGCTTCGGTGCGCCACACCACGTCGCCGAGGGCAGTGCGCACGTGCCAGGCCATGACCCGCTCGAGGGATAGCGCGCGGCCGGACAGACGCTCATAGTGGCGCATGGTGGCGGTCAGCAGCTGAACGCCCGGCCCCATCCCGGGACCGGGAAAGGTACGCAGGTCGTATTCCGGCTCGGCCGCGCCCACGGTCTCGAAGTCCACCACGAGCCGCAGTTCGTTACCGTCCCACACCTGGTTATCACCGTGCAGATCGCCGTGGACGAGCACGGCCCTCGTGTCCGGGGCAGCCAAGGCGAGCACGGCGTCGGCCCAGTCGCACCATTGCGTGACGAGGCGGCGCTGCTCCGGCCGGACGCGGGCGCCGAACCACTCGCGTAGCACGTCCGTCGTGGCAGGCGGCATCTGGGCGCCGGTGAGCGAGCCGATGACGGCCTCGGCGCGCTCGCGTGCGGCAGGCAAGTGCAGCGCGGCGAGGAAGGACGCGAGCTGCCCGGCGGCACCATCGAGGTCGATCGACCCGACGACGTCGAACAGCGACCTGCCCGGCACGTACCTGGTGACCAGGAGCAGCGGGTCCATGCTGCTGGCGGCGACCTCGGGCAGGAACGGCACCGTCGGCTCGGCCGACAGCGCAGTCAGGACGCCGATCTCGCGAGCCAGGCGCAGGGCGGCCAGACGAGACCACGCGAACTTCACGACGAACCGGTCACCAAGGACCACGCTGGACTTGTGATACTGCGGATCGCCATCGCCCGCCGGCTCGGGAACCGGGATGTCGTACCCGCTCAGCTCAGGCGCCGCCGCTTCCAGCGCCTCGTGAAGCGCCCGCGCGGAGCACCCGGCCAGCCATCTCATCCCGTAAGAGCGGCGGTCAGTACACGCAGGGAATGCCGTACGGCGCGTTCTCCTTGACGGTCACCGGCGCGCTCTGGCTGTTGTCCGGCGTGGCCGTCGGGCTGGCCGACGCGGAGCTGGACGCGGAAGCGGATGCGGTAATGCCCGAGGGTACCGACGTGGCATCGGCGCCGAGCAGGACCTTCACGTGACCCGCGGCCACAGACGGGCTCGCCGTCGCGGTCACGCCGCTGAAGTATCCGGCGATCTTCTTCGCGCTCGCCTCCGCGCCCGTCCCGTACAGCACCTGGGTGGACTGCTGGGCGGGGATGTTTCCGACCTGGCCGGCCTTGAAGCCTGCCGACGTCAGCGCCTGGGACAGCTGGCCGGCGAGCCCGGGTGTGTTGCCGCCGTTGTAGACGTCCACGGTGGTCTTGGCCGGCGACAGCGACGTCGACGCCGGCGTTGACGCGGGCTTCGGGGCGGACGCCGGCGGATAGAAGGCGTTGTTCACGGTCTGCTTGATCGCCGCCGGATTCACGATATTCACGTCCTGACCGTCGATGTGACCGCCGGTGGTGATGTACGGCGCCGTCTGGAAGGTCAGGTTCTTCCCTGTGAGGCTCTTCATCTCGCTGGCGAAGGTGAGTATCTGCCAGCCGGAGTCGGTGATCACGAACTTCTTCGCCACGTTGAGCAGGCTGGTGAGCTGGCCGAGGTCGCTGAACACCCCTTCGTGGCCGAGCTTCCAGATCACGTAGTCGATGATCGCCTGCTGCCGGTGGGTGCGGTCGATGTCGCCGTTGGGGAGGTTGTCCCGCTCCCGGACGAAGGCCAGCACCTGCGGCGGTGACAGGAACAGGTAACCCGCGTGCTTCTGGTTGAAGCCGGAGTTGGCGTCATGCAGGTTCTGGCCGCCGTTGTACGGCTTCACGCACACCTCGGCGCCGCCGAAGGCCTGCGCCAGTTCGTAGAACCCGGCCAGGTTGACCTCGGCGAAGTGGTCGATGTGCACCCCGGTCAGCTGTGAGACCGTGGCGATCGTAGCCGCCTGGCCGGCCTCGTTGGCCACCAGGTAGCGCTGGTTGTGGCTCATGTTTGAGTTGACGGTCTGGTTCAGGCTCTGTGCCCAGGCGTCGCCGTAGGCCTGGTCGACCTTCCCCTGCGTCTGGCCGTCGTAGGTCTGGGGGTAAGTAACCCAGTCGTCGCGCGGGATCGAGAACCCGATGGCCTTCTGCCCGCCCGCGAAGATGTGGATGAGAATCAAGGTGTTCGTGGCCTGGCCGCCGACGCCGTTCTCGACGCCTTGCACGCTGCCCGCGTGCATGGCGGCGAGGAGGTCGGGGGACAGGATGTTCCCGTCATAATCGGTGCGGCTTTCCAGGCCCATCAGCAGGATATTCATCGCGCCAGTCTGCGGGCCTCCGGTGATGGCGTCCGAGCCGCCGATGCTGCCGACCTCGCTCTTCACGTAGTAGGCGAAGCCGCTCCCGACCAGGACCAGCGCGGCGAGCATGCAGCCCACCGCGTAGCCGGCTTTGCCGACAATGGCCATACCGCTGCGCGGACCGAGCACCCGATTCCCTCCACCCGGATTAATCTCGCTCGTCAAAAGCGTACTTGCTCTGCCTGAATGACAGCTGAGCGACACCACAGGGGATGGTTACGTGCCTGGCCAGGATGCTTGGATGAGGGTATGACGACCGATCAGGAGTCGCCCCGGGTGGCCAGCGCCAGCCGCGAGATAGCGGCCGACGCGGGAACGATCTTCGAGCTGATAGCGGACCCGGCGCAGCAGCCGCGCTGGGATGGCAACGACAACCTGGCGACCGCGGCGGCGGGGCAGCGCGTCCGGCGCGCGGGTGACGTCTTCACGATGCAGATCACCACGGGCGACATCCGCGAGAACCACGTGGTCGAGTTCGACGAGGGCCGCCTGATCGCCTGGATGCCCGCCGAGGTCGGGCAGAAGCGGCCCGGGCACCTGTGGCGCTGGGAACTCGAGCCGCTAGGCGCGTCCCGCACGCGGGTCACCCACACCTACGACTGGACCCGGCTGACGGACGAGAGCCGCTTCCCGCGCGCCCGGTCGACCAACGCCGGCCGGCTCAACGCCTCGCTCGACCGCCTCGCGGCCCTCGCGGAAGGCTCCTGATCGCGCGACGAGCACTCCCGAACGTCATTCTGCCCGGATGAATGTCACATTCATCCGGGCAGAACCGGGGGAGCCAGGGAGGTACCTGGAGAGTGCTAGTTGTCGCTGTTGCCAGGGCCGTTACCGGGGCCGTTGCCCGAGCCCGTGCCGCCGCCGCCCGTACCGCCGCCGCCTGTGCCGCCGCCGCCTGTGCCGCCGCCGCGTTGCTGGTTGAGGCGGTCGAACAGGCCGCTCGCCGCCCGCGCGCCCGTCTCCGCGACGCCGCGGAAGATGCCGACGAGCGGGTCTTCAGAACGGCTCCACGAGTCCTGGTAGGACTTGGCCGCGTTGCGCGCCTCTTCGCCCACCGACGCGTTCCTGTCGTTCTCGCGCCGCGGGTAGTCGCCGCCGAGGACCCGCTCGTATTCGCCGTGGGTGGCCCAGTAGTCAAGCTCGGCGTATCGCACGACGGCGAACGGGTGGGTGTTGCCCTGCAGCTGCAGCAGCTTGAGCACGCTGTCCCGCAGGTCGGGCACCGCGTCGTACTCGCGCGCCTGCTCGCGGAACGCGTCCGGGTTGAGCTCGGACAGCTGCGAGCCGCCGGCCAGCTTCATCAGGGCACGCCGCCCCGCGTCCACGTCCTGGCCGGCCAGCAGCCCGGCCCGGTCGCAGGACAGCTCTGACTTGCGGAACCACTCCTCGAGCCCCCAGATGATGGCCCGCAGGCCGAGGTACCCGATCGGCATCCAGGCGATCCTGACGGAAAGCTGGATGAGGATCAGCAGCATCGTGCGGTAGACCGCGTGCCCGGACAGGATGTGCCCGAGCTCGTGGCCGACCACCCAGCGCAGCTCCTCCTCGTCGTACAGGTTGACCAGCCCCGTAGTGATCACGATGAACGGCCGGTCCCGGCCGATCGCCATCGCGTTCGGGATCGGGTTCTGCATGACGAAGACGTCGGGCACGTCGGGGAGGTCGAGGATGTAGGCCCCGTCCCTGACAAGCGCGTAGATGTGCGGGAACTGGCGTTCGGAGACCTTGACAGCCCCGGCGAGGTACGTCAGCCGCAGGGCGCGCTCGTTGATGAGGCCGAACAGCTTTGCCAGCAGTATGTCGAACCCGCTCAGCTTGCGCAGCGCGACCAGCGCCGACCGGTCGGCCGGGTGCTCGTAGGCGCGGGAGCTGATGCCGGTGAGCCGGACGCGTGCGCGATCAGGAACTGAAGTCATATCTCGAATGGTAACCCCCCGCTGAACCGCACGCATCATCCTGGAGGCGTAACCGGCCGGAGGTAGCCGGAACAATTTCCGGTCCCCGCGCTCTATACCATCTCGATACCTGGAATTAAGGAGACGGCCATTGGCTAACGGGCACCGGCGGATCGGGGTGATGGGCGGCACCTTCGACCCCGTTCACCACGGCCACCTGGTGGCCGGCAGCGAGGTGGCGCACATCTTCGCCCTCGATGAGGTGATCTTCGTCCCCACGGGGCAGCCGTACCAGAAGGACGATCGCAAGGTATCGCTGGCCGAGGACCGCTACCTGATGACGGTCATCGCGACCGCCTCTAACCCCAGGTTCAGCGTGAGCCGGGTCGACATCGACCGGCCAGGCCCGACCTACACCATCGACACGCTGCGCGACCTGCACGAGGCGAACGGGCCGGATGCGGACCTGTACTTCATCACCGGCGCTGACGCGCTGGAGAACATCCTCACCTGGCACGACGTAGACACGCTGTTCTCGCTCGCGCACTTCGTCGGCTGCACGCGGCCCGGGCACCGGCTGACCGGCGCCGGGCTGCCTGACGGCAAGGTGTCCTTGGTGGAGATCCCGGCGCTGGCGATCTCCAGCAGCGAGTGCCGTGCCCGGGTGGCCGCGGGCGAGCCGGTCTGGTACCTGGTGCCCGATGGCGTCGTGCAGTACATCGCCAAGCGCCACCTGTACGATCGCGCCGCCACCTGAGACCGCACCGCCACCTGAGACCACACCGCTTCGGCACCGTTTCCAGTTGTGCGCTCATGAGATGCTTAGAAACGGGACGTACCCCGACCGAGGAGGCCGAGCCAGCCACGTGACTGCCACCCCAAGGGCCATTGAGCTCACCGAGATCGCCGCGACCGCCGCTGCGGACAAGCTCGCCCAGGACATCGTCGCCTTCGACGTGAGCGAGCAGCTAGCGATAACTGACGTGTTCCTGCTCTGCTCTGGGGCCAACGACCGGCAGGTGCGCGCGATCATCGACGAGGTGGAACTCAGGCTCAAGCAGGCCGGCGCCACCCTCGCCCGCCGCGAGGGCGAGGCGGAGGGCCGCTGGGTGCTCCTGGACTACGTGGACATCGTGGTGCACGTGCAGAGCAAGGAAGAGCGCGTGTACTACTCGCTCGAGCGGATCTGGAAGGACTGCCCGGTTCTCCCGCTGCCGGAGACAGCGGCCGTTGCCCGCAACAGCGGGGAGTCACGCTGAGCGAGAGCATACGGCTCGTGCTGTGGCGGCACGGGCAGACGATGTGGAACGTCGAGCACAGGTTCCAGGGCCAGACCGACATCCCGCTTGACGAGACGGGCGAGGCGCAGGCCGAGTACGCCGCTCGCCGCCTGGCGACGCTCCGGCCGAACGCGATCTTCTCCTCGGACCTGATCCGCGCGGCGAGCACGGCCGCGCCGCTCGCCCGCCTGTCCGGCTTGACCGTCATGCCGGACAAGGAGCTGCGCGAGCGGTTCGGCGGCGACTGGGAGGGCCTGTCAGACCAGGAGATCGCCGAACGCTACCCGGCCGAAAGGGCGACCTGGAACCCGCCGAACGGCGAGCCGACCGCCGCGGTCGCGGACCGGGTGTGCCGCACGCTCACCCGGATGGCCGCGACGCTCGCTGACGGGCAGCTCGCGGTGGTGGTCAGCCACGGCGCGGCGCTCCGCCTCGGCATGGAGCGGCTGCTCGGCCTCCCCGACGAGGCGGCCGGCGCACTCGGCCCGCTGTCCAACTGCTCCTGGTCGGTGCTCGCCCAGCGCCGTGACCGCTGGCGGCTTCTAGAGCACAACGCCGGCACCCTCCCGGAACCAGTCCTCGGCGACGACCGCTAACGTCATCGCGACTTTGGAGCAGAAAACTACGCCAGAACGCTGATAACAGCAAGAAAAGTGCAGGGTTCTGCTCCAAAGTGCCCAGCCCGAGGGTGAGGCGCTCCGATACACGGACAGCCGAACGGGCGTGGAGGAACCACGGGCCCGTTCGGATAACTGGATTCCTGCGAGGCGGAGCAGGGCCGTGACCGACGCGGCGACCACCACCACGACGGGGAAGGGAGCGCGGCGCGCGGCGAGCAGGCCGGCCGCCGCTACCCCGGCCGGGCGGGCCCAGCCGGCGAAGTCGTGTCCGGTCGTGAGCGCCGAGGTGGCCGCGAGCGCGACGAGCAGCACCGCCGCGGCGCTGGTGAACAGCCGCTGCGCCGCGGCAGGCACCGCGACGCGGTCAGCGAGCAAGGGGCCGGCGATACGCAACGCATACGTAATGGCAGCGAGTGCGCCAACGGCGAGCAATGGCATCATCGGTTACTCCTTACCGGGATCGCTTGCCCAGCCGGCGGGCGGACCGCCTGGCTATCCCCGGCGCTTTCCGGCTCCGGGCGCCGCTGCCGCGGCCGCCAGAGGGCCGCGAGGCCGGCGAGCGCGGCGAGCACCGGCAGGCCGGCCGGCAGCAGCGGCGTGAGCGCGACCGCGGCCGACGCGCCGCCAATCGCGGCGACGCGGGTGCGCCCGTCGGTGAGCGTGGGCAGCGCGAGCGCCAGCAGCACGGCGGGGAAGGTGGCGTCGAGGCCGAACGCCGCCGTGTTCCGGATCGCGGAGCCCGCGAGAACCCCGAGCGGCACACTGATGTTCCAGACGGTGAACAGCGCCGCGCCGCAGGTCCAGAACGCCGCCTTGCGCCGTGCCGGGTCGGTGTGCCGCAACGCGAAGGCCACGGACTCGTCGGTGACCAGCTGCGCGCCGATCAGCCGCGCTGCCCAGCGCCTGGTGCGGGCGCCGGACCTGCCGACGCTGGTGACGTCGGAGACGGCGAGGCCGTAGGGGAACAGCCGGGTGTTCAGCACCGCGCCCGCCGCGACGGCCGCGACCGGGCTGCCGCCCGCGAGGACCACGCCGACCGCCGCGAACTGAGAACCCCCGGCGAAGACGAGTAGTGACATGGCGACGGGTACCCACCAGGGCAGCCCGCCCGCCACGGCCGTCGCGCCGAACGACACCCCAACGATCCCGTCCGCCAGGCAGACCAGCGCCACATCACGGACCAGCGCGGTATCGGACAGCAGGTCCGTTCGCCATTGAAGCCGCATGTTCAATATAATGAACGCTAGAGAGTCGTTCGTCAAATCGAACGATGCGACCGATGGAGCGAACGAAGATGGCGGAAACGGACACCGCGGCGGAGGTCGTCGCTCTGATCGCGGCGTCGCTG
>DATBBI010000084.1:0-3012 GCA_036271115.1 Trebonia sp. | reverse complement strand
GGACTTCACCTCTTCGAGAAGCTGCCGGATCATGCTGCCGATCCGCATCACCTTGGCGGGCTGCTCCACCATCTCCGTGACGGACTTCTCGGTCTCGCCGCTGCTCGCGTCCTCCTGGCCGCCGCCGATCGCGATGCCGTCAGGCCCAACCACGACGACCTGCGGCCTGCCCTGCTCTTGCGGGCTGATTTCGTCGCTCATGCCTCCACGCTATCGGGTTCCGGCCGCTACCCGGCGCGCAGGATGAGCTTGCCGATGTGAGTGCTCTCCGCCATGATGCGGTGCGCCTCGGCGGCCTCGGCGAACGGCAGCTCACGGTAGACGACCGGGCGGATGCTGCCCGCTTCCACCAGCGGCCACACGTGCTCGCGGACCGCGGCGACGATGGCGGCCTTCTGCTCGGCGGGACGAGCCCTCAGCGTGGTGCAGGACAGGGTGCCGCGCTTGACCATCAGCTTGCTCATGTCCAGTTCCGCCCTGGCGCCGCCCTGCATGCCGATGCACGCGATCCGGCCGTCGGCGGCGAGCGCGTCGATGTTGCGGTCCAGGTACTTGGCTCCGATGATGTCCAGGATGACGTCCGCGCCGCGGCCGCCGGTGGCGTCCTTGACCCGCTGCACGAAATCCTCGTCGCGGTGGTTGATCGTGATGTCCGCGCCGAGTTCCCTGCAGGCCTTCAGCCTGTCCTGCGAGCCGGCGGTCACCGCGACGGTCGCGCCGAGGTCCTTCGCGAGCTGGATCGCCGTCGTGCCGATGCCGCTGGCGCCGCCGTGGATGAGGAGCGTCTCGCCCGCCCTCAGCCTGGCGCCGATGAAGACGTTCGAGTACACGGTGCAGACCGTCTCCGGCAGCCCGGCGGCGTGCGTCAGGCTGGTACTCGAAGGGGCCGGCAGGAGCTGCCCGGCGGGAACCGCGACCTTTTCGGCATAGCCGCCGCCTGCCAGCAGCGCGCACACCGCGTCACCCACTTGCCAGCCGGTGACGCCAGGGCCGGCGGCCGCGATCGTGCCCGAGCATTCGAGGCCCGGGTACGGCGGCGCCCCCGGCGGCGGCGGATAGAAGCCCTGGCGCTGCATCAGGTCCGCGCGGTTGACCCCGCTTGCGACGACGTCGACGAGCACTTCTCCCCGGCCTGGCACAGGGTCGTCGACCTCGGTCCATTGCAGCACCTCAGGACCACCAGGCTTGGTAATGACTACCGCGTGCATAGGTGCCTCCTCGCTTGGGAACCCCTCTTTAGCAAGGTTCTGTCAACTAGGTCGTCTAGGTCGTCTAGCTCGTCCGGTCGGGGTGGTTTGTACGATGGGCGGTATCGTGCAGCGAACAGTATGGCAAGAGCAGGGACGATGACAGCCGACGAGCCCGTGGACGACGACTACCCGGCGGGGGAGAACCCGTTCGGTTCCGCGTACCCGTCCGCGTACCAGCAGGGCACGGGTGCGTTCGGGCACGTGTCGCTGCCGCCGGACGAGTTGGAGGCCCCGGCCGTCCCGGAAGCCCGAGATGATGTGCCGGCGATGGAACCGCTGCCGGACCCTGACGCGCTGCCCGACCCTGGCTATCCCAGCATGGCGGAGTACCCGCGATCGGCTCCGGCGGCATCCTCGCCGTTCCCCCCGCGGCCGCAGGATGGGCCTACGGCGTTCCCCCAGCCGCCGGCATTCCCGCCGGCGCCCGCGCCGTCGGCGGCCGCGGGCTGGCCGCCCGTGTCGCCGGCCGCCAGCGGGTACCGGGACTGGCCGCCAGAGGACGAGGAACAGCCGGCCGTCGCTCACGGGGACCCGTATCAGGCGCCGCGCGAGCCCGCCGAGGCGCCGCCGCTGCGCGGGCCGGCCGTGCCGCTGTCGCAGGTCCAGTCCGACACGAGGCCTTCGGACGCGCCGCCGCTCGCCGCGCCGCTGCCCGAGGAACTGCTGCCCGCGGACTCGCCGCCCAGGGAGACGGCGGAGAGCCTCACCAGCGACGTGCTGCTGCCTGGCAAGCGAGCCGCCCCTGGCGTGGGCTGGCGGCGGACGATCTACCGGGCGTCCGGCGGGCTGATCCGCGTCGGCGAGTCGGCCGCGGACCTGCGGCGCCGCGACCTGGTCGGCCGGGTGCGCACCCCGGTGGCAGGCGGTCACCACCGGGTCGCCGTGATGAGCCTCAAGGGCGGCGTCGGCAAGACGACGGCCACGGTCGGGCTCGGCTCCACGCTGGCATCGCTGCGCGGTGACCGGGTGATCGCGGTGGACGGCAACCCAGACCGGGGCACGCTCTCGGACAAGGTCCGGCTGGAAACCTCGGCCACGATCCGCGACCTGCTGAACGAGCGCGCCCAGGTCAGCAGGTACGCGGACGTCAGGGCCTACACCTCCCAGGCGTCCAGCCGGCTGGAGATCCTCGCGTCCGACCGTGATCCGGGCGTCTCCGTGGCGTTCAGTGCGGATGACTACCGCGCGGTGGCCAGGGTCTTGGAGCACTACTACTCCATCTGCCTCACGGACTGCGGCACGGGCCTGCTGCACTCCGCCATGGCGGGGATCCTCGAGCTGGCGGATCAGATCGTCCTGGTGAGTTCCCCGTCCGTGGACGGCGCGCGCAGCGCGAGTGCCACCCTCGACTGGCTGGAGGCGCACTCGTACGGCGACCTTGTCACCAATGGCGTCGTGGTGCTGTCGATGATCCGCCCGAAGAGCAAGAGCACGGTGGACCTCGACCGCCTCGAGGCGCACTTCGCGGCCCGCTGCCGGGCCGTGATCCGCGTGCCGTACGACCCGCACCTCGAAGAGGGCGCCGAAGTCGAGCTGGACATGCTCAACTCCGACACCGCGGACGCGTACCTCGCCCTGGCGGCGACCGTCGGCGACGGCTTCGCTGTGCCTCGCGGACAGGTCTCCTGGCTCACGTCGGCGGCCCCGTTCGCGTAAGGTTGGTGCACACTGGAGGGCTCGCCTAGTGGCCGATGGCGGCAGTCTTGAAAACTGCTAGGTTGGGTGACCGACCTCGTGGGTTCGAATCCCACGCCCTCCGCAG
>DATBBI010000083.1:0-19307 GCA_036271115.1 Trebonia sp. | reverse complement strand
CCGCGGGCCTCGAGCTCCTTGACCTTGTCCGTGACCCGGCCGATGACCTCCTTGTCGCCGGACAGGTCGTAGCCGAGCTCGCGTCCCTTGAGCTCCACCGAGGCGCGGCCGGCCATATCCGAGACCAGCATCCGCATGTCGTTGCCGACCCGCTCGGGGTCGATGTGCTGGTAGAGCATCGGGTCGACGCGGACGGCGCTCGCGTGCAGGCCGGCCTTGTGGGCGAACGCGCTCAGCCCGACGTACGGCTGGTGGGTGTCCGGCGTGACGTTCGTGACCTCGCTGATCGCGTGCGCGATCCGGCTCATCTCCGTGATCCCGTCGCCGTCGAGGACGCCAAGGCCCTTCTTGAGCTGGAGGCCGGCCACCACGCTGAACAGGTTCGCGTTGCCCGCGCGCTCGCCGTACCCGTTCGCGGTGCCCTGCACGTGGCTGACCCCGGCCTCGACGGCGACCAGAGTGTTGGCGACGCCGCAGCCGGTGTCGTCGTGGCAGTGGATGCCGAGCCGGGCCTGGGTGGCGAGCGTCACCTCCCGCACGACGTCACCGAGCTCGCTCGGGAGCATGCCGCCGTTGGTGTCGCACAGCGCGATCACGTCCGCGCCGGCCTCCGCAGCGGCGCGGACGCATTCGAGTGCATAGGCGGGGTTGGACCGGTAGCCGTCGAAGAAGTGCTCGGCGTCGAGGAACACTCGCTGGCCCTCGGCGCGCAGGTGCCGCACCGTGTCGGCGATCATGGCCAGGTTCTCGTCGAGCGTGGTGCGCAGCGCGAGCTCGACGTGCCGATCGTGGCTCTTGGCGACCAGCGTGACGACCGGCGCGCGCGACTCACGCAACGCCGCGACCTGCGGGTCGTCGGCCGCCTTGACGCCGGCCTTGCGGGTCGAGCCGAACGCGGCGAGCGTGGCGTGCCGGAGGTCGAGCTCGGTCTGCGCGCGGCGGAAGAACTCGGTGTCCTTCGGGATCGCGCCCGGCCAGCCGCCCTCGATGAACCCGACGCCGAGCCGGTCGAGGTGCCTGGCGATCACCAGCTTGTCGGCAACCGTGAGGTTCAGGCCCTCCTGCTGAGCGCCGTCGCGCAAGGTTGTGTCGTACACGTGGAACTGGTCGTCGGGCATGGGTACTGTCCGTTTCTTCCGTGTGGCTTGGGTTGTGTTGGCCGACAAATGAAAAGACCCCTCGTGGGAGCACGAGAGGTCTGCGCGTCGGCGTTTGTGGTTCTAACAGCCGACGCGCCTGCCGATAATGATCAGCCCGGACGTCACGGGGTCTAGTGTGCCATACGGCGGGCGTGCTTCGCCAACTGGCGCCGGAGATATGGCTCAGGAGATGTGGCTCAGGAAGGCTCCGGCCAGCGCCGCGGCGGCCTGCGCCTGGGTGGTGCCCGTCTCGATGACCGCCACGGCCATGCTGCCCCGGTATCCGACGAACCAGCTCAGGTAGGCGTGCGCGCCGGTCTGCACGACGCCGGACTGACCGTACACCGGCTCGCCCCGCACGTTGGCCGCGCGCGCGGAACCCGACTGCACCGCCTGCCGCATCAGCTGGCGGAGCTCGCCGAGCTTGCTGGTGGACAGCGGCGCCTGCCACGTCGACGGCGGGTCAGACGCGACGAGCACCGGGGTGCGGCCGGTGCCGGCGTCGACCTCGGCCGCCACCATCGCCATGCCGAGCGGGCTCATCAGCACGCCGCCGGTGCCGGTCGCCTGCGCCGCCACGCCCGCCTGGCCAGTGACGGCAGCGGCCGACCCGGAGAACGCGGGCACCCGCAGATTCCACTGTGTTCCGATGCCGAAGGACCGTTCCACAGCCGAAAGCTGGCGCGCGGTCAGCTTCTCCGACATAGTCGCGAAGGCCGTCCCGCACCCGTCCGCGAAGTCCGCGGCGAAGGTTGTGGAGGCCGTCGGACCCGGCTGGTAGGTGAACGTCTGGCCGCCGACGTCGGCGACGTTCTGGCAGGGCAGCGGCTGGCTGGTGCTGACGCCGCCGATGCCGAGCAGTGCCGCCGCGGACACAATGCTGAACGCCATGCCCGGCTGCAGCTTGGCGGCCAGCGGTCCGTCGGGCGGCAGCGGCACGCTGCCCGCCTGATGCGCGGCGAGCGCGAGGACGTCGCCGGTGCCCGAGTCAACGGCGACGATCTCGCCGGAGTTGGGCTGCGCCGCGAGCGCGGCGGCGGCGGCCGCCTGGGCATGGCTGTCAATGGTGGTCCGTACCGGGGTGCCGGCCTGCCCGGCCACGGTTGACAAGGTCGCGACCGTCTGGCCCGCCGCGTTGACCACGACGATGGAGGTGCTCGGCGTGCCGGCCAGCGAGTCCTGGTAGGTCTTCTCGAGCCCGGACAGCCCCATCGTCTGGCCGGGCTGGTAAGCGGCGCCCTCGGCCCGCAGCGCGCTGGAATCCTCGGTGCCTATCGTGCCGACAACCTCCGGGTCGGCCGAGCCGAACAACCGCTCCGTCTTGCGCTGCGAGCTCAGCCCTGGCACCTTGCTCAGCCGCGACCATATCTCCTGGAACTGCGGCGACGCGGGGTCGAGCGTGAGCAGCGAAAGGAACTGACGCGGCGGCGCGGCGCGGATCTGGCCGAGCACCTGCTGCCCGCTGAGCCCGGTGATCTGGCTGAACTCCGCCGCGGTGCGCGCCATGTTCGACAGCCGCCCCGGGTAGACGCCCACGTGGTAGTCGGTGGACGACGAGAGCAGGGGCTGGCCGGCCGAGTCCTGGACCGGGGCACGGGGCGAGTAGCTAGTCAGCACCGCGAGCCGGTCTCCTGGCCCGAGGCTTGGGTTGACGACGCTCGGCGCCCACTCGATGAGCCACTGCCCGTTCCGCACGGCCAGCGAAAGCCGTCCCATGTAGCTCCACTGCTGGCCGGTCTGGGCCAGGTCCACGGTGACCTTGAAGGTCGCCACCGCCGTGTCCGCGTGCTGTTTGACCGAGTTCAGCGCCAGGAACGTGCTCGTGGCGTCGAGGTCGGTGTAGGCGGCGGTGAGCTGGCTGACCACCTGCCCGTCGTTCCCCGTAGTCAGGGCGGCGGCCTGCGCGTACCTGCCCAGCTGCCAGTCGAGGAGGAACGCCTGCACGGTCGGCTCGGGGGATGCCGCGCCGCCGAAGCCGGTCGCGAACCCGACGCAAAGCAGGCCGGTGACGACCACCATGATCGCGGCCAGCCGCTGCCGGCGGGACAGCCGGACGCGGCGCACGGGAGGCTTGCGATGGCGACTGCGGAACGGGCGAGACGCGGTCCCGGACGGCCGGGGAGGCGGCGGCGTTCCCGGCGGCGTGGCTTGCGCACCTGGGGTGCCTTGCGGCGCCCCGGCCCCTCGGCGGGGAAGCGCGTATCCGCGGGGGCGCCCAGCGTGGCTACCCCGTTCGCGCGAGCCCGCTGTCACCGTCCGCCTCCGGGGTCACCGTCGTCGCCGTAGGGCACGCTCGACCTCCCTGGCAGCGTCCCGCCGCGCCAGGTCTTGCCTCTTATCGTATGTCCGTTTACCGCGGGCAAGTGCGAGCTCCACCTTGACTTTGCCGTCCTTGAAGTACATGGACAGCGGGACAAGCGTCAGGCCCTGCTCCGATGTCTTGCGGACCAGTCGCTCGATCTCTCCCCGATGCAGTAGGAGCTTCCTGGTCCGCCTAGGCACGTGGTTGGTCCATGTGCCTTGCGTGTACTCCGGTATATGAACGTTATGCAGCCAGACTTCCCCGTCAGAGACTAGCGCGAACCCATCGGTTAGTGACGCACGTCCGGCGCGAAGTGACTTCACCTCGGTCCCGGTGAGCGCGATGCCCGCTTCGATGACTTCCTCGATCGCGTAGTCATGCCGGGCGCGCCGGTTCCTGGCGATGACCTTGCTTCCCTGCTCGCGTGCCACGTCTCTCCTGTCAGCCAGCTTGCGGGCTACCCGCCCCGCCCGGGACTAACGCACCGCGGCAGCGCCCGGGCCACCGACGGCTAGACCCGCAGATAGCGGCGAAGCGTCACGAACGACGTCACGCCGCAGAGCAGCACCCCGACAAACATCGCCAGCAGTATGACCTCGACCAGGTCAGTGGCCGACAGGCCGACGTTATAGCTGAAGTACTGCTGCAGGTTGTTGAGCAGCAGCGACTTGACCCCGATGAGCAGGGCGGCCGCGAGCGCCCAGCCGAGCAGGCCGGCGATCATGCCCTCGAGCAGGAAGGGCAGCTGAATATAGAAGTTAGACGCCCCGACCAGCCGCATAATTCCGGTCTCCCGCCGCCGGTTGAACGCCGACAGCCGGATTGTGTTCGCCACCAGCAGGACCGCGGCGACGACGAGGATCAGCGCGACGACGACGACCGCGTTCCGCGCGCCGTCGAGCAGCCGGTAGAACTTGTCGAGGATGGTCATCTCATCGATGACGGAGTCCACCCCTGGCGCCCCGTTGACCGCGCTCGAGACGATGTTGTAGTCGGCCTCCGGGTTACGGAGCTTGACCTCGAACGACGGCGGAATGTCGGTTGCCTTGACCGTCGAGACGTACGACGGGTCGTTGGAGAAGTCCTGCTTGAACAGCTGGTAGGCCTGCGCCTGCGACACGTAGGTGGCGCTCACGACCTGCGGCATGGAGCTAAGCGTTGTCTGGATCTGCTGCTGCTGCGCCGGCGTGATCGTCCCGTGGCAGTTCGGGTTGGGGCTGGCTGCGGTGCACAGGTAGACGGAGATCTCCACCTTGCTCTGCCAGTACGTCCGAGTGCTGTTGACCTGCTTGACAAACAGCAGCCCCGTGCCGAGCAGAGAAAGGCTGATCGCCACCACCACGATGAGCGCGACAGTCATGGTGAGATTCCGGCGCAGTCCGACCCAAATCTCCTGGAACACGAAGTTTGAACGCATACAGGCCTTATCTCATCCCTGGATAGTCATCTGTGGTCTCGCGGGGCCGCCGTAAGCCAGCGGTAATAGATGCCGGCTAATACGCCTGGCCGTACACGCCCCGCACCTGGTCGCGGACCACCTTGCCGTACTCGAGCTCGATGACGCGCTTGCGCATCGAGTCGACGATGGCCGCGTCATGGGTGGCCATGACCACGGTCGTCCCGGTCCTGTTGATCCGGTCGAGCACCTTCATGATGCCGATCGAGGTTGCCGGGTCGATGTTTCCCGTCGGCTCGTCCGCCAGCAGGATCATCGGGCGATTCACGAACGCCCTGGCCATCGCGACGCGCTGCTGCTCGCCTCCGGACAGTTCATCGGGCATTCTTTCGTGCTTGCCTTCCAGGCCCACCAGGTCGATCACTTCGGGCACCACGCGGCGGATGAACCGCCGCGGCTTGCCGATCACCTCGAGGGCGAACGCCACGTTCTGGTAGACGTTCTTGTTCGGCAGCAGCCGGAAGTCCTGGAACACGCACCCGATCCGGCGGCGCAGGTGCGGCACCTTCCAGTTCGTCAGCCGCGCCAGGTCCTTGCCCGCGACGTGGATGCGCCCGTCGGAGGGCCGCTCCTCCTTGAGGATCAGCCGCAGGAAGGTCGACTTGCCGGACCCGGAGGGGCCGACGAGGAACACGAACTCACCCTTGTTGACGGTGAGGTCGACATTCTCGAGGGCGGCCCGATTCTGGTTCGGGTAGATCTTGGTGACGTTGTCAAAGTTGATCACAGGACCATCACTAGGATCTCGACGGAGAGGGACAGGCCTTTCATCGGCCGGGCGGTTGTTTCGGGCCTGGCCGGGCAACTTGCGGGTAACCTGGTTAAGCCAGGGAACAGTCTAGGGGGAAACTGGCAGCTAAGCCGCCAGATCACGCCAAGTGCGCCAGGGCACCGCTACCGGAAGGGGTAACGAGATGAGCTGCGAGCACCTGATCTGCGCACAATGTGCTGGCCCTGTCGTGGAGGGACGCTGCCCGGCCTGCCGCGCGGCCCGCGCGCACGTTCACCACCACGGCCTAGGCGGTCTCACCCCGCAGTTGGTCATCGCCGCCGCGCTGATCCTGCTCCTCGGCCTGCTCATCATCACCCGCGTGATCGCGTAGCGCCCCGTCCGCCGCTCCTCCTCTAGCCCTGCCTCAGGCGCTGTGCGCTTTTTTCGTTTGAGAATTGATGCAGCGCGTGTATTCGCGACATAATCACTAGTCTCCGGCGACTGGCGGGTGGGCGACGTCATGTCTCTGCCGCACCACACGAACAGGTAGGGGTTTCAGATGAGTACTCCCAGCCGTGATCCCGAGGAGGGACCGGACAGCCAGCACGCACCGACCTCCGAGCCGGCCGGCGCGCCGGGCACGGAGGTTCCGGCAGGCACGCCAGCCCCTGAAGCGCCGGCGGCAAATGAGCCCGCGGAGACGCGGCTCGACACGCCGGCCGTGACGGACCACGAGGACATGGCGGCCGAACGAGAGCCCTCGGGCGCGCTGGCGCCGGAAGAGATGGCCTTCGTGCCGGACAGGGAAGAGCCGGCACACGATACGCCCGCCGTGGACCAGACGCTGTCTGACATTCCCGTCGTAACAGAGCCAGCGGCCGCCGACTCGGCAAGGTTCGACACGCTCGGCCCAGAAGAGCCGGCATACGACACGCTCGGCGCCGGAGAGCCAGAGTTCGACACGTTCGCCCCTGAATCCCCGGCGGTCGCCGAGGCCGTGCGCGAGGCCGAGCCAAACTGGCCGCCGCTGGTGCGGAGGCTGACGCTCGGCCAGGCGATCGTGATGGTGACCGGCGTCCTGCTGTTCATCTGGGGCTTCCTCCCCTGGTACAGCGACGCGGGCGGCAGCGCCAACGCGTGGTCCACGGAAACGATCCCCGGCCTGCTGCTGACGGCCACCTGGGTGCCGCTGCTGAGCCTGGCGATCGTCGTCTTCATAGCGATCAAGGTCTTCGGCAACGGCTTCCCCGACTCGGTGCTGGGGTTCAGCTGGGCGCAGCTGGCCATCGTGGTCGGGTTCATCGACGTCCTGATCAGCCTCGGGTTCCTGGTGGCCAACCGCAGCCTCGGCAGCCTTGGCAGCCTGGACCTCGGCCCTGGCCTGATCCTGAGCTTCATCACCTCGCTGGTCCTGCTGGGCGGCGCCGTCATGGATCACTTGGGCAGAGGCGCCGACTTCTTCAGCGGCAGCCCTCGGCGGGTGCGGGCAGCACGCGGCCCAGGCGCCGCCGGGACAGGCGGCCCGGCGGTTTAGCCCTCGGCATCCTTTTCCCCGCGGCGCAGCCAGCGGATCTCCGCGTCGATGAAGTCGTCGATCTCGCCGTCGAGAACGGATTCCGCCTGCGACGTCTCGTAGCCCGTTCGCTGGTCCTTCACCATCTGATACGGGTAGAGCACGTAGTTGCGGATCTGCGACCCCCAGGCGCGGCCGCCGTCGCCCTTGAGGGCGGCGAGTTCCTGCGCCTCCTGCTCGCGGCGGCGCTCAAGGAGCTTGGCCTGCAGCACGGCCATCGCCGAGGCCCGGTTCTGGATCTGGCTCCGCTCGTTCTGGCAGGACACCACGATGCCGGTCGGCAGGTGCGTGATCCGGACGGCCGAGTCGGTCGTGTTGACGCCCTGGCCGCCTGGCCCTGAGGAACGGAACACGTCCACCCGGATCTCGTCCTCGGGAATCTCGACGTGATCGGTCTGCTCGACCACGGGCATCACGTCCACCCCCGCGAACGAGGTCTGCCTGCGGCCCTGGTTGTCGTACTTGGAGATGCGGACCATGCGGTGCGTGCCCTGCTCGCCGCGCAGCGTGCCGTACGCGTACGGCGCCTTCACCGCGAACGTGGTGGACTTGATGCCCGCCTCACCGTAGGAGACGTCGTAGACCTCGGAGGGGTACCTGTGCCGTTCCGCCCAGCGCAGGTACATGCGCTGCAGGTTCCCCGCGAAGTCCTCCGCGTCCGCGCCGCCCGCCTGTGAGTTGATCGTGATCAGCGCCTCACGGTTGTCGTACTCGCCGTTCAGCAGGGTGCGGATCTCGAGCTGGTCGATCTCCTTGCGCAGCTGCGCGAGGTCGCCGGCCGCCTCATCCCTGGCGGACTGGTCGTGCTCGTCGTCGGCAAGCTCGAACAGCACGCGGGTGTCGTCGAGGCGCTGCCGCAGGCTCTCTAGCCGCGACAGCTCGCCTTCCAGGTAGGAAAGCCGCCTGGTGACCCGCTGGGCACGCGTCTGGTCTTCCCACAGGGCCGGGTCGGCGGCCTGCTCGCGGAGGTCAGCGGCCTCGATCCGCATCGCGTCCGGGTCCAGGACGGCTTCGATGGTGTCGAGCTTTGACGACAGTTCCGATATCTCATCGGTGGGATCGGTAGCTGCCATGCGGGAAAGCCTACGCGAGGAAAAGGGTTATCAGCGTATCGAGGAAGGCGAGACGCCACGGTAGCAGAAGAAGAGCCGGTATCCTCCCGATTCGTGGCAGACAGAAAGTGCCGGACGCGCCTGCTGGCCTGGGCAGGCGCGGCACTAGCCTTGACCGCGGCGCTCGCCGCCGCAGGCTGCACCTCGACCCCCGCGCCGGCCGGCACGGGCACCCAGGCGGGCAGCAGCATCCCCGACGTGACCGCCGCGCAGGCTGGTCAGGTCTTCACTTCCTACGTCGCCGTCGCCGACCGCGCGGCCAGTGCCGGCGACGCGTCGCTGGCGCTCTCCAACGTCACGGGCGTGCAGAAGCTGGCGATCGCCACCCAGCTCAAGGCCGCCAAGTCCGGCGCAGGAGCGCTGGCCAGGTACCGCTACGGCACCCCCGCCTTCGACCTGCCGCGGCAGGACAGATACCCGCGCTGGTTCGTCGCCAGCGTCACGCGCTCTCTCATCGGCCAGCAAGGCAGTCCAGGCGGCACCGCCGGGCTCTCGCTCGCCGCCACCGGTCAGGTGCTGATGGTGTTCCAGCAGCGCAGCGCGACCGCCCCCTGGCTGCTGTCCAGCACCTCACAGCTGCCGGCCGGCGTGTCCGTGCCGCCGCTCGCCACCGACAGTGCCGGCTACGTGGCCACGGTGCCGCTGAACAGCGGCGCGCAACTCGCCCGCCCGGACAGCACGGGACCGCTGCAGGCGGCCGTGGTGGACGACGGCCCGGCCAGCCCCGCCGCGTTGGTGGTCGCCGCGGGCGACCTCACCACCGGCATCTACGCGGCGGCACGCACCGCCCTCACTCCGCCAGCCGGCGACATCTACCAATGGGAGCTCGAAGGCAGCCACTACTCGAACTTCGCGCTGCGCACCGCCGACGGCGGCGCGCTCGTCTTCTACGTGATGTACCTGGACAGCGCCGTCGAGGTCCCGGCCATCTTGAACAAGGGCGTGGTCAAGAACGGGCCGCCCATCACCGTCCCCGGTTACCTGGCCTTCTTGCTGACACCCGGCCAGCCGGTGCCGCGGCTGCGCCTCGACGCGCAGCAGCTGCTTTCCTTCGCTGCCGTCGACCCGCCGGCCGGGACCGGGGCGGCAGCAGCGAAGATCCAGGTCATCGCCATCGGCGGCGGCCTGGTCTACGCCGGCGCCTCCTGAGCGGGCGGCGGCGCCACCAGTGTCCTGATCACGCGGGTGGCCACCTCCAGGGTGGTGAACGTGAACCGCTCGCTCTGCCAGATCTCCGCGAGCGTCGCCGTCGCACGGGAAACGGCGGCCGCATTCTGCGCCTCCCATGCGGCGACCCTCTCGGCGGCCTGCCACTGCCCGTCGGCGGACTGGCGGTCCCCGCCGGTCGCGAGCGCGTCCCTGGTCAGCGCCGCGTGCGCGGAGTACAGGTCGTCCCGCAGCGCCGCCCGTGCCATGGACGCCCAGCGGTCTTCGCGCGGCAGCCCCACGATCAGCTCCCGCAGCCGGTTGACCTGCAGCCGGTCCGCGAGCGCGAAGTACACCGCCGCGGTCTCCTCCACGCTGCGAGAGGTCATCGCCGCGCTCGTCACAATGTCGAACGCAGAGTAGGACGGGACCATGGCCGCCGCCTCGTCGGCTAGCCCGGCGGGCACACCGCGGGCGGCGAAGGCCGCGCGCCGCTCCTCGTAGCTGGCCAGATCGCTGCCGGACAGCAGCTTGGGTATCGCCGAACGTACCGTCGCGACTCCCTCGCTCAGCGAGTTCACCGTCTCCGCGACACCGAACGGCGGCCGCTTGTTCATCAGCAGCCACCGGGTGGCGCGCTCCACGAGCTTGCGCGCCTCGAGGACCAGCAGGATCCTGGCCTCCTCGTCGACTTGGCCGGCCAGCTGCCCGAGCTGCCGCCAGAACGCGGGCATGTCGAACACCTCGCGGGCGACCAGCCAGGCGCGGGTGATGTCCGGCACCGGCAGGCCCGTCTCCTCCTCCAACCGGAACAGGAACGTGCTGCCCCCCGTGTCCACCATCTCGTTGACCAGCGAGGTGGTGATGATCTCCCGGCGCAGCCGGTGCGCGCTCATCCGGTCCGCGAACCTCGCGCGCAGCGGCGCCGGGAAGTAGCTGGTGAGCATGGTGCGCAGGTACGGGTCGTCGGGCACGTCGGAGCCGAGCACCTGCTGGCCGCCCGCGATCTTGGTATGCGCGAGCAGCAGGGCCAGCTCCGGGGTGGTCAGGCCGGTGCCCGCCGACCGCCTGGCGGCGATCTCCTTGCCGGTCGGCAGCACGTCGCCCTCCAGCGACACTTGCTTGGCCCTGGCGAGCTGGCGCAGGTACCTGGCGTGCACATGGAGCAGCTGCGGAGCCTGGTAGCGGGCGGCGGCCAGCGCCATGTTCTGCCCGTCGTTGTGCCGCAGCACGAGCGCGGCGACCTCGTCGGTCATCTCGTGCAGCAGTCCGGCGCGCTCGGCCTGGTCGATGTGGCCGGCCATCAGGATCTTGATGTTGACCTCGTGGTCGGAGGTGTCCACGCCCGCCGAGTTGTCGATGAAGTCGGTGTTGACGAGCCCGCCGCCGAGCGCGTACTCGATGCGTGCGGCCTGGGTCAGCCCGAGGTTGCCGCCCTCCGCCACGACCCGGGCACGCAGCTCGGTCGCGTCGATCCGCACCGCGTCGCTGGACCGGTCGCCCGCGTCCGCGTGCGTCTCGTGCGACGCCTTCACGTACGTGCCGATGCCGCCGTTCCAGAGCAGGTCGACCGGCGCCTTCAGAATCGCGGAGATCAGCTCATCGGGGGACAGCGCGAGCTGCCCGTCGCCGATGCCGAGCGCCGCGCGTGCCTGCGCGGTCAGCGGGATCGCCTTGACGTCCCGCGGCCAGACGCCGCCGCCCGGCGAGATCAGCGCCGGGTCGTAATCAGCCCACGAGGAGCGGGGCAGGCCGAACAACCGCTCGCGCTCGGCGAAGCTGGCCGCCGGGTCCGGGTCCGGGTCGAGGAACACGTGCCGGTGGTCGAAGGCCGCCACCAGCTTGATGTGCCGAGACAGCAGCATGCCGTTGCCGAACACGTCGCCGGACATGTCCCCGATGCCGGCGACCGTGAAGTCGTCGGTGTCCGGGTTCAGCCGCAGCGCGGCGAAGTGCCAGCGTACGGACTCCCAGGCGCCACGCGCGGTGATGCCCATCTTCTTGTGGTCGTAGCCCTCCGAGCCGCCGGAGGCGAACGCGTCACCGAGCCAGAACCCGTACCGTTCCGCGATCTTGTTCGCGACGTCGGAGAACGTCGCGGTGCCCTTGTCCGCGGCCACCACCAGGTACGGGTCGTCGCCCTCGACGCGGACCACGCCGTGCGGCGGCACCACCTGGTCGCCCACGATGTTGTCGGTGATGTCGAGCATCCCGCTGATGAACATCTGGTAGCAGGCGAGCACCTCCGCCTGGTAGGCCTCGCGGTCAGCCGGATCCGGCAGCCGCTTGCAGACGAAGCCGCCCTTGGCGCCGGACGGGACGATGACCGCGTTCTTCACCTCTTGCGCCTTGACCAGGCCGAGCACCTCGGTGCGGTAGTCCTCGGGCCGCTCCGACCAGCGCAGCCCGCCGCGCGCGACCGCGCCGAACCGCAGGTGCACCGCCTCGAATCGCGGCGAGTACACGAAGATCTCGAACTTGGGCCGCGGCGCGGGCATCCCTGGCACGCCCTCGGGCGCGAGCTTGAGCACCAGGTACGGGGCCTCGCCCGCGGCCTGGAAGTAGTTGGTGCGCAGGGTGGCCTCGATGAGAGCCAGGTAGGAGCGGAGGATGCGGTCGTGGTCGAGGCTCACGACCTCGTCCAGGGCGCCGCGCAGCTCTTCCGAGATCGCCTCGCAGCGCTCGGCCGCGCCGGCCTGCCGCGCCGGGTCAAACCTGGACTCGAACAGCCGGACAAGCAGCCGCGCGATCGCCGGGTTGCCGCGCAGGACCCGCTGCAGGTAGTCCTGGCTGAACCGGGCACCGATCTGCCGCAGGTACCGCGCGTACGCGCGCAGCAGCACGATCTGCCGCCAGGTCAGCCCGGCGTCGAGCACCAGCCCGTTGAACGCGTCGTCTTCGGTCTGGTCGCGCCACAGCGCGGTCAGCGCCGCCTCGAAGTTGGCGCGGGCGGCATCGGCTTGGGCGGCTGCCAGCGGTACACGTCTGCGCCGCAGCCCGAAGTCGTATATCCAGAACGGGCCCATGGTTCCACACAGCTCGTACGGATGCTCGTCGACGACTTCAAGCCCCATGTGCTGAAGCTGTGGCAGCACGTCCGACAGCGTGATCGGAGACATGCGGAAGATGCGGAGTCGCCACCCTCCGTTCGGGCTGATGGCAAGGCGCAACCCGAACGGGAGGGACAGCTCTTGCAGCCGCTCCACCGTCGTGAAGTCCGCCACCGCCTCGGCGGGCCTGGTGTCCGCCTTATACGGATCAGGGATCGCCACGGAGCAGGCGTTCACCACGGTGGACGCGCGCTCGACGCCGAGCTGACGCTCGGCCTCCGCGGCGAGGTCCTCGTCCCAGGAGCGCACCGCGGCCGCGATCTCGGCCTGCAGCGCCAGCGGGTCCGGGTGCGCCAGCGGGCGGCCCGGCTCGCCGTGCACCACCACGTGCAGCCGGGCGAGCGCGGAGTTGCTCACCATCGCGCTGTAGTCGACGGACACGCCGCCCAGCGCGCGGCGCAGGATCTCCTGACAGGCCAGCCTGACCTTCGTGGTGTACCGGTCCCTCGGCAGGTACACCAGGCAGGACATGTACCTGCCGTAGACGTCGGGGCGGAGGAACAGCCGGACCTGCTTGCGCTCTCCCAGGCGCAGCACGGCCAGTGCTATCGGGGTCAGCTGGGCGACACTGATCTCGAACAGCTCCTCGCGCGGGTAAGCCTCGAGGATCTCGATGAGGTCCTTCCCGTCGTGGCTGTCCGCGGGCAGCCCGGCCGCCTCGAGCATCAGGTCGAGCTTGCGGCGCAGCACCGGGATGCGGGTGATCGACTCGGTGTAGGCGGACTGCGTGTACAGGCCGAGGAACCGGTGCTCGCTGACCGGCTCGCCGTCAGGACCGAATGTGCGGACCGCGACGTAATCCAGGTAGCTCGGCCGGTACACGGTGGACTTGGTGCTCGACTTGGCCAGCACGAGCGGCCGCAGCCGCTTCGCGTCATCACCGCCGTCTTTCTCGTCGGGCCGGGTCATCGCGAACGAGTCGGCCCCGTCGTGGCGGAGAATGCCGAGGCCGGTGCCGGGAACCGACCGCGGCGCCGACACCGCCCCCTGACCGGCCAGGTCGTACTCGCGGTAGCCGAGGAACAGGAAATGGCCGGCCGACATCCAGGCCAGCAGTTCGCCGGCCTCCGCCTCCTCCGGGTCGCCGTCGGTGAGCCCGACGACCAGTTCGCGGGCGGCCGACCGCATTCGCCGCTGGTCCTCCATGGTGATCCGCAGGTCGTCCAGCACCCGGCGCAGGTCAGAGGCGAGCTGGGCCGGATCATCCTGCTGGGTCAGTTCCACGTGAATCCAGGACTCCTGGATCGTGCCCGCGGGCGGCTCGGCGCCGATGTTCGGCTGCACGGTCCCACGGGCGACGCCTGTCACGTCCCGCTGCACGGTGAGCAGCGGATGGACGATCAGCCTGATGTCGGCCAGGTGCCTGTTGAGCTCCATCGTCACCGAGTCGACCAGATAGGGCATGTCGTCGGTGACGATGTCGATGACCGTGCTCGCGCCGGTCAGCGAGGTCTTGCCGGACTCGCGGACCGCGACGGCCGCGCGGCCCTGCGGGCGGCTGGCGCCGAGCGCCGCGTGCCAGGCCGCGGCCGCCGCCACGCGCCATGGCCCCGCCGTCGTGAGATCGTCCGTCTCCGCCAGCCGGTAGTACGCGGCGAGGAAGCCGGGCAGGTCGCCCACGGCCCGGCCGGGGTCGCCCGGCGGGGCTACCTCGCCGTCCCCGGCCGCCCACAGCGCCGCCGCTTCGGCGAGCACTGTCTGCCTGGAGTCCTCCGCGAGTTCCGGCATTGCCTGTCCACTCTCCTTTGAGTTTTAGGGCATGCGGCAGCAGCCACGTCACGTGGCTGCTGCTAGCGTGAGTTGCGCATTGCGATCAGTCAATAGCCGGTGCACTCGGGCGCGTCCGGCTGCCCTCCTCCCTACAGGGTAGTTCGCGGTGCGTATGCCTCGAGCACTTCCGGGTTGGCCAGCGCGCTCGGATCGGCGGCTTGTTCTACCGGTGTGCCGAGCAAAATCTTTCGCACCGGGATCTCCAGCTTCTTTCCTGACAGGGTCCGCGGCACGCCGGGCACCATGACCACCTCGTCGGGGACGTGCCGGGGCGACAGCTGCTGCCTGAGCGCGGCCTTCACCCGGCTGATGAGGTCCTCGTCGAGCTCGTGGCCAGGGGCCGGCTGGATGAACAGCACCAGCCTGCCTTCGGCGCCCAGCCGGCCGGTGTCCACCACCAGGCTGTCGGCGACCTCGGGGAACGACTCGACGACGCGGTAGAACTCGCTGGTGCCCATCCGCACGCCGCCCCTGTTGAGCGTCGCGTCGGAGCGGCCGTAGATGACGCACCCGCCGTCGGGCAGGATCTCGATCCAGTCGCCGTGCCGCCACACACCGGGGAACTCCGCGAAGTAGCTATCGGCGTACTTCTTGCCGTCCGGGTCGTTCCAGAACATCACCGGCATCGACGGCATCGGCTCGGTGAGCACGAGCTCGCCGACCTGACCGATGACCGGGTGACCGCGGGAGTCGAAGGCCTGCACGTCGGCCCCGAGGCTGCGGCCGGAGATCACCCCGGAGCGGACCGGCAGCAGCGGGCAGTGCCCGACGAACCCGGTGCAGACGTCGGTGCCGCCGGACAGGGAGCCGAGCTGGACGGTGTCCTTGACGTTCTCGTAAACCCAGGTGAAGCTCTCCGGCGGCAGCGGTGATCCGGTCGAGCCCACGCTCCTCAGCCGCGAGAGGTCGTAGGCGTCTTTCGGCACCAGGCCCGCCTTCTGGCAGGCCATCAGGTACGGCGCGCCTGCGCCCAGGTAGCTGAGCCGCTCGTCGGCGGCGAGCCGCCACAGCCGGTCCGTGGCCGGGAACGTGGCGCTGCCGTCGTAGACCGCGATCGTGGTGCCCGCCAGCAGCCCGCCGGCCAGGAAGTTCCACATCATCCAGCCGGTCGTCGTGTACCAGGTGAACCGGTCGCCCGGCTTCAGGTCCATGTGCAGCGCGAGCGCCTTGAGGTGCTCGAGGACGATGCCGCCGTGGCCATGCACAATCGGCTTCGGCAGGCCCGTCGTGCCGCTGGAGTAAACGACCCACAGCGGGTGCTCGAACGGCACCTCCTCGAACTCTGGCTCGCCCTTGGTTCCCCGGGCGCCGCCGCCCAAGGCGGGCCAGCCGAGCCGCTGGACTCCCGCCGGGAGCCCGGGCGGGTTCGTGTCCGCGGTGCCGAGCAGGTCCACCATGACCACGGCCTTGAGCGTGGGCAGCTGCCCGGCGATCTCGGCGACCACGCCGGTTCTCGGATAGTCCTTGCCGTTGTAGGTGTAGCCGCCGGTGGCGAGCAGCACGGCAGGCTCGATCTGCGCGAACCGGTCCACCACGCTGCGGGTGCCGAAATCGGGCGAGCACGAGGACCAGATAGCGCCGATGCTGGCGGCGGCGAGCAGCCCGATCACCGCCTCGGGGATGTTCGGCAGCAGCGCCACGACGCGATCGCCTTTGGTCACCCCGAGGGCCCGCAGCCCGCGCGCGACCCTGGCCACCTCGGCGGCCAGCTCGGCGTAGCTGAGTTCTCTGGCGGCGCGGTGTTCTGACAGGGCGATGATGGCCGGCCTGTCCGGGTCGGTCCACGCCGTGCGCAGCGCGTTCCGCGCGTAGTTCAGGGTCGCGTCAGGAAACCAGTGCATGCCGGGCATCGTGGTGCCGGTCAGGGCCGGACCGTCGCCGCGGTCGCCGAGGACGTCGAAGTAGTCCCAGATCGAGGTCCAGAACTCGCCGGGGTTCGCCACGGACCACTCCCACAGCCGCTGGTAAGCGACCGCCGGCGCCGCGCTGCCCGGGCCCGCGGGGGCCCCGGGGTTCCCGGGGTTCCCGGCCTGGATCCCGCGGTCGGCCAGCCACCGCATGTAGTGGCTTATCCGGGCGTTCCTGACCGTCTCCGCGTCCGGCTCCCACAGCGCGGCACCGTATCCGTGCCCCGCGGGAACGACGCTGCCCTCGTCGCTGCTCATGGGAACCAGCATCGTTCCCCGGCCGGGTGGCACGCAACGTGGCCCACCCCACCCTGGCCGCAGCACCGCTCCCCGCTCCCCGCGCCCCGCGCCCCGCGGCCCCGCGCCCCGCGCCCCGCGCCGAAGGTGGTCGATGTGACATCGTCTACCAAAGAACGTGTCGATGTGACATCGACCACGTTCCTGCGTCAGGCCGGGAAGGTGGTGAATGGGCCATCGTCCGCCATAGAAGGTGGTCGATGGACCATCGACCACCTTCGCGCGGTCAGGCTGGGGCGGCGGTGAGGAGGGTTGTGAGGGCGGCGGGGTCGGTGAGGTCAGGGAGGACCGCGTCGGCGCCGGCGTCGCGGAGCTCGGCGCTGCTCGCGCGGCCGCTGGCCACCGCCAGCGACCTGGCGCCGCCGGCGCGGGCGGCCTCCACGTCGCGGGGCGAGTCCGCGACGTACACGGTGGCCCGCTCAGTGAAGGCCACCTGGTACTTCTCCTCGGCCCGCTGGCGGGTGACGCGCAGCAGCGCGCCCTTCGGGTAGGGGTCGGATCCGGCGAAGCCGCCGACGGTCAGGTCTACGTAACGGTCGAGGCCGAAGGCGCGGAGCTTGAGGGCCGCGTTCGGCCGGCTGGAGCCGGTGAGCACCGACTGGACGACGTCCGGCAGCTGCGCGATGGCGGCCAGCGACTCGGCGGCGCCCGGCAGCAGCTGGCCCTCCGTGGTGAGCAGGTCCCTGCGGGCGGCCAGCGAGGTCGCCAGCTCCGCGCCGAACGGGGCGAGCAGCCGCTCGGACTCGGCGGGATCGCGCAGGCTCACGCCGTTCAGCGCGAGCGCGTCGAAGAACACCTCCGGCTCGGTCCGCCCTGCCATCTGCGGCAACTGCACCAGTGGCCGGCCGGTGATCGTCGCGAACGCCTCGGCGTAGGCCGCCCGGGTGACCTTTACGACGTCGACCAGCGTCAGGTCAATGTTCCACAGCACCAGCAGGTGAATATTCGCCTCCGCGACGTGTCATCCCATGTGGGGATAACGGTAGTCCGTAGGCGGCGTGAACGTCTCCTTGATGGTGCGGGCGGAAACCCAGCGGATGAGGTTGAACACCGAGCCTGCCTTGTCGTCGGTGCCGCTGGCCCTGGCGCCGCCGAACGGCTGCTGCCCGACGACCGCGCCGGTCGGCTTGTCGTTGATGTAGAAGTTGCCCGCCGAGTACCGCAGCCGGTCCGTGGCCTCCGCGATCGCCTTGCGGTCGGTGGCCAGGATGGCGCCGGTCAGCGCGTACGGTGCGGCGTCGGCGGCCTGGCTGAGCATCGCCGGGTACTGCGCGTCCTCGTACACGTGCACCGCGAGGATCGGCCCGAAGTACTCGGTCGTGAACACCTCGTCGGCCGGATCGTCGCACTCCAGGATCGTCGGGCGGACGAAGTACCCCGCCGAGTCATCGATCTCCCCGCCGGTCAGGAACCGCACCGCCGGGCGGGACCTGGCCCGGTCGAACGCGCCCCGGTGCTTGTCCACCGCACGGGAGTCGATCACCGCACCGCCGAACAGCGACAGATCCTCGGACACGTCGCCGAATGACAGCGACCCGGCGGTGGTGACCAGCTCGTCGCGCACCTGCTCCCACAGCGAGCGCGGCAGGTAGGCGCGGGAGGCGGCCGAGCACTTCTGGCCCTGGTACTCGAAGGCGCCCCGGACCAGGGTGGTGACGATCGAGGCTCGCTCGGCCGACGGATGGACGATCACGAAGTCCTTGCCGCCGGTCTCCCCGACCAGCCGCGGGTAGTCGTGGAACGCGCCGATGTTCCCCGCGACGGTGCGCCACAGGTGCTGGAACGTGCCGGTCGAACCGGTGAAGTGGATCCCGGCCAGGTCCGGGTGCGAGAGCGCCACCCGGGACACCGCCTGGCCGTCCCCGGTCACCATGTTGATCACGCCGGGCGGCAGCCCGGCGGCCTCGAGCAGGCGCATGGTGTAGTGCGCCGCGAGCTGCTGGGTGGGCGACGGCTTCCACACCACGACGTTGCCGAGCAACGCGGGCGCGGTCGGCAGGTTCCCTGCGATCGACGTGAAGTTGAACGGGGTGATGGCGAGCACGAAGCCCTCGAGCGGCCGGTACTCCATCCGGTTCCACGTCCCCGCGGATGATTCCGGCTGCTCGGACAGCAGCTGGCGCGCGAACGCCACGTTGTACCGCCAGAAGTCGATCATCTCGCACGCCGCGTCGATCTCCGCCTGGAGCACCGACTTGGACTGGCCGAGGACCGTCGCGGCGTTCAGCGTGGCGCGCCACGGGCCCGCCAGCAGGTCCGCCGCGCGCAGGAAGACCGCGGCGCGGTCGGTGAACGACAGCGCCCGCCAGTCGCGGGCCGCGGCACCGGCCGCGGCGATCGCCGCGACCACGTCCTCGTCCGTCGCGTTGCCGAACTCGCCGAGGACGCGCCGGTAGTTGTGCGGCTGCACGACGGGCACGCGCTCGCCGGACCCCATGACCGGCCGGCCGCCGATCGTCATGGTCAGCTCGGCCTGCTGTCCGGCGAGCTCCTTGATCTTGGACTCGAGCGAAGCGCGGTCGGCGCTGCCCGGCTGATACTGGCGCACCGGCTCGTTGTACGGCGGGGGCACTCTGGTCACGGCATCCATGGGACTGACGTTACCTCCGCCGGGAGAGTCAGTTAACTCAGGGAGTCGGTCCTGTACGTTCGGGAAAATCGTGAAGTTCCTGCACCGCGTACCAGCCCAGCTCGTGCCCTTCGGCGGAGTCCACGGTGAACGCGGCGTCCTCGTCCCCCGCGTCGGCGGCGCCGATCGCGGCCGCGGCGGCGGCCACGTCCGG
>DATBBI010000082.1:0-8943 GCA_036271115.1 Trebonia sp. | reverse complement strand
CGCCTTCGAGGCCGTGCTGATCGGCACGGCGGTTGGCCTGCGAGGCGAGCCGCGGGCCGCGCTACTCGGACTGGCCGCGGCCTGCGGGTACGCGCTGACCGCGGCGCTGCTGAAGAACGCGATGGCCGACCTGAACGTGTCAGTGGAGAAGTTCTTCACCAGCTGGCACATCTACGCGGTCGCGGTGGCTGGCGTGGGCTCGCTCTTCCTGCTGCAGAACGCGCTGCAAGCGGGCAGCCTGGTCGCCTCGCAGCCGATGCTCACCGTCGGCGACGCGCTGATCAGCATCGCCTACGGCGTCACCCTGTTCGGCGAGGTGCTACGCGACGGATGGTGGTTGGTGCCGCAGCTTATCGCGCTCGGGGCGATCATCTACGGCTGCGTGCAGATCGCCAAGTCACCACTGGCGGCCGAGGCCTCACCACTGGTCACAGAAGTACCTTCGACGGTACAGTAACGACGTGAACAGGCTGGGCGACCTAGAGCGGGCCATCATGGAAGTCCTCTGGCAAACCGAGTCGTCATTGACCGTCAGACAGGTCAGCAACGGGCTCACCCAGCGCAATCTGGCTCATACCACAGTGATGACCGTGCTCGACCGGCTGGCGAAGAAGGGGTTCGCGCGCAGGGAACGGGACGGCCGCGCCTGGCGGTACCGGCCCGCCGCGACCCGGGAGGCCTACGTGGCGGAACTGATGCTGACCGCGCTTGAGCAGACCGGCGACCGTGACGCAGCGCTCGCCAGGTTCGCGCAGAGCGTGTCAGGCTCAGAGGCCGTCGTGCTTCTCGACGCGCTGTCCCGGCTCGATCGAGAGCAGAACGGGCAGCGGTCAGATGGAGACAGCGGGATCGGATTATGGGGGGACTGGCCGTCGCGGCACTTCTCGCCGCGGTCGCCGTAGGGAGCGCGCGAAGTGCGCGCGCGCTGACGCGCGCCTCTTGGCCGTGCAGGTCCCCGGCGGCCGCGATTTTGCTGTGGCAGGCCCTTGGCCTCGCGGGCGGTCTCGCCGCGATCGGCGCGCTGCTCACGCTAGGCGTCGACGGCCAGCAGACGCGGTTCGCCGGGGTGTTCGGCGGGCTGGGCAGGCTCGCATCGGGCCAGTTGCTCCAGCCGCACCAGTCGCCGCTGCTCGCCACCCTGCGGCTCGCGATGCTCGCCGCCGGGTTCGCGCTGCTTTCCGTGCTGTCGTGGATGCTGGTGAGCGCGTTCGCCGACGCGATCGCCGCCAGGCGCCGCCAGCGGGAACTGCTCGCACTGCTCGCGCGCGGCGACCCGAAGGTGCCAGGAGCGCTCGTCATCGACTACCCGGCAGCCGCCGCGTACTGCCTGCCGGGCATCAGGTCCCAGATCGTCGTGAGCGCAGGCACCCTGGAACTGCTTGCCCCGGCCGAGCTGGCCGCGGTGCTCGCGCACGAACGCGCTCACCTGCGCGCCAGGCATGACCTGGTGCTGATCCCGTTCACCTCGCTGCGCCGCACGTTCCCCCGGTCCCGGGTGATCGCGCAGGGATATCGCACGGTCGCGCTGCTCGTCGAGATGATGGCCGACGATCGCGCGCTGCGAGTCCGCGGCCTGTTCGCCAGGGAACTGGCCACCGCGCTGCTGCGGTTCGGCACCGCCGGCGCGCAGTGTCCCGCGGGAGCGCTGTCCGCCGCGGAGGGCGAGCTCACGGCGCGGGTCAACCGGCTCCTCGCGCCGCCGCCGCCGCTGTCCCGCGCCGCCCAGGCCGTGGTCGTGCTGACCGCCGCCGCGCTTGTCCTGACGCCGCTGCTGCTGCTGGCGATCGCTTAGAGCCTGTTTGGAAACTGGTACTGCAGCCGCACTTCGTGATCTGGGTCTCCTGCAGCCGGAGCTTTGGACCGGGAGAGGTTGGATCGGTGATTCCTCGCGGGCCGGGCCTGACGGTGACGCGGAGCCGGACGTCAGCCTCAGTTGCGCGGACTGACCCACACCGATATGTGAGCGGGCTCCAGGGCCTTCTGAACGACACTGGCCAGGTCATCCCGGAGTGAGTCCAGGTCAACCGTGTCTTTCAGCTGCGCCGCGAAGACCGCCACGGTCGCCTGCGCGTCGTACCGGGCCCGGTTGAACCGCCGGTCCACGAACCGCTGGACCCGGCGGCGCAGCGGGTTGAACAGCGCCGCCGCGGCCAGCGTGGCGGCGGCCACCGCCACCGCGCTATGGAACGACAGAACCCGGGTGGCCAGCAGTACCAGGCCCGCGTAGACACCGACCAGCAGCCCGGTCACGATCGCATAGGCGAGCGTGCGGGAGATGATCCGGTCGATGTCGTAGAGCCGGTGCCTGAGGATCGCGATGGTCATCGCGGCCGGGATGCCGAGCATCGCGGAGAGCGCCAGTGGCGTATACGCGACGGTGGTCAGCCAGGACTGCCCGGCTGCGACGCCTAGCAGGGCGGCGAGCAGGCTGATGACGATCGCCATGGCGGTCAGGGCGAGCCACTTGACCTGCTGCCGCAGCAGCTGGTCACCAGCCCGGTACCGGACCGCGAGCGAGACCAGCGCGGCCGCCAGGAACCCGGCGAGCGCTACGAACAGCCCGGGGAACGTGCCGATCAGCAGGGTGCCCGGCACGGGCCCGAGATGGTCCGCACCCAGCGGATTCGGGATGAACAGCGAGGCCCCGCCGGGGGCGGGCAGCGCCACCCGCCCCGGGTGCACGGCCAGGCCGGCCATGGCCAGGCCGGCCAGCACCAAGCCGGCCGCCGCGACCGGGCGCCAGCGCCGCGACGGCAGCGTCCCGGTCGGGAACAGCAGGAACAAGAACCCGATGGCGAACACGCCAGGAGCGAAGCTGCCCTGCGCCAGCGCGCCCAGCTGCGCCGCCGCCGGGAGCGACCCGGGAAACGTCTTGACCCCGATCACCGCGTAGATCGAAGCCAGCGCGAGAAACGCCAGTGCCGCTCCCGCGCCCAGCATGATCCAGCCGATGACATTGCCCGCGCGGCGGACGATGAGCGCGCCGAGCGTGGCATAGGCCGCGGCCGCCGCCGTCTCGCCCAGCTGCCCGGCCAGGTCACCGTGCGCCAGGCCGCCCGCCGCGACGATGGTCAGGGCCGCCCCGGCCAGCGCAGCCAGCAGCACCGCGGCCCACAATGCGGTGAGGGCGCCCGCCGCCCGCCGCGGACCCGGGGCGGCGCCGCGGTCCGGCGCGGTCTGGGTGCCCGCGCCCGTCATCGTGCCGCCGTCATCGGTGGCCTGCGGCGTGCCGCCGGATGCAGGAGGCCTCACCATAGGGCCACAGTAAGTCCCGATCGTTCCGGGAACGTTACCGCTCGGCACGGAACCCCTCAGCTGGGCCCAAGCCGTCACCTGAACGTGACACGGCCGTCCGCACGTCACGCCACCACGCACGGACTCGCTAGGCGGCGCGGGGCTGGGCTGGCTGCCGGCACCGGGCCAGGCGGCGGCTCATGGTGATGATCATGGCCCAGTAGACGATGGTTTCGTGGTGTCCGGTCAGCCGTTCGTAGTCCCGGACGGTGCGGCGGCAGCGGGTAATCCATGCCAGGGTCCGCTCGACGACCCAGCGGCGGGGCAGGACCTGGAAGGTGTGCAGGTCATCGGGCCGCTTGACGATCTGGAGTGTCAGCCTGGGCTTAAGCGTGGTGCCGGCCCAGGTGACGAGTTTGCCGGCGTAGCCGCCGTCAGCCCAGGCTAGCCTGACCGAGGGGAAGGCGCGGCGCAGGTTCCACAGCAGCGGCTTGGCTGCGTCGCGGTCCTGGACGCCCGGGGCGGTGACCAGCACCGTCAGCAGCAGCCCGATGGTGTCCACGGCGATGTGCCGTTTGCGGCCGTTGACCTTCTTGCCCGCGTCGTAGCCGCGGCTGGCCCGGCAGACCTCCTCAGCTGCCTTCACCGACTGGGAGTCGATAACCGCGGCCGTGGGCTCGGGCGTGCGCCCGGCCGCGATACGGCAGTGGCGGCGCAGCTCATCGTGCATCTTCCCGGTCGCTCCGCTGGTGTGCCAGCCGTCGGCCACGTCATAGACGGTGCGCCAGTGCGGCAGGTCCGCGGGCATCGCCCGCCACTGGATGCCCTCCTTGACCAGGTAGCGGATCGCGTCCACGTAATCGCGGCGGCAGCGTTGTGCAGGGCGGCCGCCCTTGCCGGCCTTCCAGGCCGGAGCGGGCAGCGTCGGCTCGATGACCTGCCATTCCGCATCGCTCATGTCCGACGGGTACCGCGGCACCCGCGTGCTGCGCCCGATCCCGCCCGGGCAGCAGCGGCATGCCACCGCCGGGCCGTCCGGGCGCATACCCTGGGCATGCGCGGGTCCTCCAGTGTCCTTGATCGTCACACATCGGGATCATGAGGACCCGCGCACCGCGCAGGCCGTAACGACACGCAGCGCAACGCGCGAAACCCTTACGGCTCGCCGCCCAAACAGCCGAGCTGCCAACTGGAGCTGGAGTTTCCAAACAGGCTCTTAAGAACCGATTATCCGGAACGGACCCGTGGTGACTCCCCGGGCAAGCCCGCTACCAGGGACCGTACGGACCTGAGTTGCTCCTGCTGCCGCGGCCGAACTCCTTCAGCTTCGGCCGCATGTCGGCCAGGTAGATGGCCGCGGCGACGAACGCGGCCACCGAGAGGATGCCGGTTATGCCGCCATAGGCGGCGGCATAGAGCCCGAGCACGAAGGCGACGCCGAGGATGATCAGCCAGATCGGCTTGCTCAGCTTGCCAACGGCGCGGAACGCCTGCGTCGGCCTGATGATGGCGTCGATGAAGGCCCAGGCTTCCACCACAAACGCCGCCACCGCGAGCGCTACGAAGAAGTAGTTGAGCGGGCCCATCCCGCTGCCGGTTATTGAGGCCACGAGTCCACGCTACCTTGTCCGGGGTGTTCTAGAACTGGTCCGCAGAGTCATCCGGCTCGTCGGGCGTGCGAGTGACGGAGATCACTTCCGCCTTAGGCGCGGTCGGCTGACTTTCCTTGCGGAACGATTCGTAAATCTCGATCAGGACCTGCTTCTGCCGCTCGGTGAGCTGCGGGTCGGTGAGGAGCGCGGAGCGCACGCCCGAGTCTCCCGGCCGGTCCTCGAGAATGCCGGCCTGCACGTAGAGCGCCTCCGCAGAAATCCGCAGCCCCTTGGCGATCTGCTGCAGGATGTCCGCGCTGGGCTTGCGGAGCCCCCGCTCGATCTGGCTGAGGTACGGGTTGGAGACGCCTGCCTGGTCGGCCAGCTGGCGCAGCGAGATCTTCGCCTGCTCGCGCTGCTGCCGAATGTAGTCACCGATTGTTGCCATACCCGCAGTTTACCAGACTGCTTGCAATTGCAAACACTCAGCAAGCGCAGCTCAGGAGGGTATGCAGAGGGTCTTAGGCAGCCGGGACGGGGGCCAGGTGCTTCCTGGCGAAGGCCAGCGTCTCGGCCAGGTCCGCGAGCCGGTCCTCCCTCGTCGCCGCGCGCGTGGTCTTCACCTCCGCGACCACCATCCCCCGGTAACCAGTCGCTGCGATGCCGCGCAGCAGCTCGGCGCACGGCTGCCGGCCGCGCCCAGGGACCAGGTGCTCGTCGGGCACGGGGCCATTCGTGACACCAGTGCCGTCGGCCAGGTGGACGTGCGCAAGCCGCGGGCCAAGCTCGTTCGCCATCGCGATCGCGTCGGAAGCGGAGGCGGCGGTGTGCGACAGGTCCAGGGTCACGTTCGGCAGGTCAAGGATGGTCGGGTCCCAGTGCGGCGCGTACCCGGACAGCTCGGTGGCGCCTGCCCGGATCGGGAACATGTTCTCCACGGCAAAGATGACGTCAGTCTCTTCTGCCATCTTGGCCACGCCCTGCTCGAACCCGCGCACGTAGTCGCGCTGCCAGCGGAACGGCGGGTGCAGCACGACCACCTTCGCGCCTACCCGCTCGGCCAGTTCCTTGGCCCGCAGCAGCTTGGCCCACGGTTCCCGCCCCCAGACGAGCTGGGTAAGCAGCAGGCTGGGCGTGTGCACGGCGAGCACGGGGACCTGGTGGTAGTCGATCAGGCCCGCGAGCGCGTCGGCTGACTGGCTCACCGGGTCCGTGTAAACCATCACCTCGAGCCCGTCATAGCCGAGGCGCGCGGCGGCCTCGAAGGCGTCAGTGGTCCGTTCCGGATAGACGGACGACGTGGACAGCACGACGGGAGTCGCAGGTAGCCCGGTCAACGCTCTCCTTCCCGTGGTGCGGCTTCCTTCAGCTTATGCTCGCCGCGCGGTCGAATGTCAGACCGCGTCGCTATGGTGCGACCATGGCGAAGTCGACGGCTGGGTTCCGCTGCAGCGAGTGCGGCTGGCAGACGCCCAAGTGGGTCGGGCGGTGCGGTGAGTGCCAGGCGTGGGGCACGGTCGAGGAGACGGCGGTGCCGTCGCGGCTGGTGCGCGCCGGGATCCGGGCGGCGGCCTATGGCGGTTCCGGTGTTTCGCGCGCCGGGCGCCTGGGCGGCGGGCCGGTGAGCACGGCGGCGATGCCGATCGGGAAGGTGGACGCCGCACAGGCCGCCGCAAGGCCCACCGGCATGGACGAGCTGGACCGGGTGCTCGGCGGCGGCCTCGTTCCCGGCGCGGTGCTGCTGCTCGCCGGCGAGCCCGGCGTAGGCAAGTCGACCCTGCTGCTCGAGGCCGGCGCGATGGTGGCGGCGGACGGGCCGGTGCTCTACATCACCGGTGAGGAGTCCGCCGCACAGGTCAGGCTCCGTGCCGACCGGATCGGCGGGGTAAGCGAGAACCTTTACCTGGCGGCGGAGACCGACCTGGACGCGATCGTGTCACACGTGGCGTGTGTCCAGCCAAGGCTGCTGATCATCGACTCGGTGCAGACGATCGCGGCCGCCGACGTGGACGGCGTGCCCGGCGGCGTCACCCAGGTGCGCGAGGTCGCCGCGGCGCTGACCGCGGTGGCCAAGGAACGGGCGATGGCGACGATCCTCGTCGGGCACGTGACCAAGGACGGCTCGGTCGCCGGCCCGCGCACGCTGGAGCACCTCGTCGATGTGGTGCTGCACTTCGACGGCGAAAGGCACTCCCGGCTGCGCATGGTCCGGGCGGTCAAGAACCGGTACGGGCCCACCGACGAGGTCGGCTGCTTCGACCTCGGCGAGTACGGCATGATCGGCCTCCCCGACCCGAGCGGCCTGTTCCTCTCCCGGCACCGCGAGCCGGTGCCGGGCACGTGTGTCACGGTCACGCTGGAGGGACGCCGTCCGCTGCTCGCGGAGGTGCAGGCCCTCGTGTGCCAGTCCGCGCTGGAGATGCCGCGCCGCGTCACCTCCGGACTCGACGCCTCCCGGGTGGGCATGGTGCTCGCGGTGCTGCAGCGCCGCGCCGAGGTCAAGATAGGCAAGCAGGACGTGTACGCGGCGACCGTTGGCGGAGTGCGGCTGACCGAGCCGTCGGTGGACCTGGCGGTCGCCCTCGCGCTGGCCAGCTCGGTGGCGAACCTGTCTGTCCCGCAGGGCGTGATCGCGGTCGGTGAGGTAGGCCTGGCCGGCGAGGTGCGGAACGTGGCGGGCGTGCCGCGCCGGGTCGCGGAGGCCGAGCGGATGGGTTTCCGTCGCGCCATCGTCCCGGTCGGCTCGGACGCGATCTCCGTTGCTGCGCCGTCGTCCGGCATGGAAGTCGTGGAGGTGGAGGACGTGCGCGAAGCGATGCGGGCGGCGCTGCGGGATTAACGGGGTCGTGTTAGCTGACCAGCGTGAAGGTGCGGACCTGGCTGGACTGGCCGGCCGTCTGCGCGACCGCGTCGAGCGTGCCCGTGGCGCCAGCGGGAAGCGATCCGGCGCAGCCGGACGGGCTCGTCGCCTGCCGGTTCCACGAGACCGTCAGCAGCTGCGGGACGCCAAGCTGGAACTGGACCGGCTTGGCGGCGGCGGCCTTGCACGCCGAGGAATCCCACACCACCTGACCGTGCCTGGTGACGACCACCCGCACGGATCCGGCGCCGTACGGCAGCTGGCACGGGCTGCTGGCGGTCAGCACCGCGTACACGTTGAACTGGGGCTGCGCCGTCTGCCCGTAGCTGGCCTGGCTAGGGACCAGGGTGAGCACGATGTCGCCGGGCGCGCAGCTCGGTCCTGCGGCCGTCGCGGAGGCGCTGGCCGACGGTTTCGGCTTGACGCTGGACTGCGTCGCGCTTGGGGTAACGGGCGGAGTGGTGGTCGGCGGAATCTCGGCTGGGGTGGTGAGCGAGGGCGCGGGCGCGGCGCTGCCGTACGCCGCAGACGGGAGCGTCTCTCCGGCCTGGAGCGCGGCCATGGACGTGCCGTCAGCCGCCGGCGACTCGGCCGACGGCCCCTTGCCGGTGAACTGCCACGCGAGCACCGCGAGCACCGTGAGGCCGCCGCCGAGGATAAAGAACCGCCGCCGCCAGTAGGCGCTCGGGTCCGCGGGCCGACGTGAACGACGATTCGCGTTCCATCGCATGCGAAGAGTATGCAGCCTGTGATGCGGGCGGTCCGGTTGCCGCGCCGGGGATAATGCTCCTCATGACGTCGCCGCATGCCGAGCCGGTTCTCGCCTGGTATTCGGCGCACGCCCGCGACCTGCCGTGGCGGGCGCCGGACGCGAGCCCGTGGTCGGTGCTGGTCAGCGAGATCATGCTGCAGCAGACCCCGGTGAGCCGGGTCCTGCCCGCCCACCGGGCCTGGCTGGCCAGGTGGCCGTCCCCGGCCGCGCTGGCCGCCGACCCCGCAGGCGAGGCGGTCCGCCAGTGGGGCCGTCTGGGCTATCCCCGCCGCGCCCTCCGCCTCCACGAAGCCGCCACGATCATCACCCACGACCACGCCGGGGAGGTCCCGTCCGCCTACGAAGCCCTGCTGGCCCTTCCGGGCATCGGCCGCTACACGGCCGCGGCGGTAGCCGTCTTCGCTTTCGGCCATCGTCACGCGGTTCTCGACACAAACGTCCGGCGAGTCCTCGCGAGGCTGGCCTCCGGCGAGGAATTCCCCGGC
>DATBBI010000081.1:0-2877 GCA_036271115.1 Trebonia sp. | reverse complement strand
ACGAGCGAGAAGCGATCGGCGATCTCGATCGCGCCGATCTCCCGGCCGGACAGGTACGACTTGCGGGCGATGACGCCGACGAGATCCTGCGGCCGGACTCCGGAAGAACGGCCAGTCCCCACGAACAGCCGCGTCGTGGCCTTGGCCGCCGGGCGTCCGCGCCGCTGGTCGCGGCCTGCGGCCTTGCGACGCCCGCCGCGGTCGTCCGGCGGAGGCAGATCGACCTCTGGCAGTTCCTCTTCGTCGCGAGACGTTCCGCTCGCATCGGATGCCAGCTTGACCGCCGCCAGTGCCACCTCATAGATGCCGAACTCTTCGCCGAGCGGCTCCACCACGGCCCGGAAGGCGTCAAGGTCGTCCTCGAGCACGATCTGCCGGAGGGCAGCGCGCGTCAGCTCCAGGCGCCTGGCCCGCAGGTCGGCGACGGTCGGAACCTTCTCGATCGCGATCGGCCGCCCCGTCGCCCGCTCGATAGCCTTGAGCATGTTGCGCTCGCGCGGCTCGGCCAGCGTGATGGCGGTGCCTTCGCGGCCCGCCCGGCCAACACGTCCGATGCGGTGCACGTAGGAATCCGGCGCGCTCGGCACGTCGTAGTTCACCACGTGCGTGAGCCGCTCGACGTCGAGACCACGGGCGGCGACATCGGTGGCCACGAGGAGATCGAGTTTGCCCCCGCGCAGCCGGCCCATGACCCGGTCGCGCTGCTGCTGGTCCATTCCGCCGTGCAGCGCCTCGGCCCGGAAGCCCCTGCCGTTCAGGGTCTCGGTGACCTGGTCCACCTCGTCCCTGGTCCGGCAGAAGACGACCGCGGCGGGCGGCATTTCCAGGTCAAGCACGCGCGCGAGGGCGGCCGGCTTGTACCCGCGCGGCGTCATGTAGGCGGTCTGCCGCACCAGCAGCCCCTCGGGCGACGCCGACGCCTTGCGTCCGAGTTCGACCCGCACCGGGTCGCTCAGGTAGCGGCGGACCATGCCGTCGATCCGCGGCGGCATGGTCGCCGAGAACAGCGCGGCCTGCCGGTTCTGGGGAGTTTCGCCCAGTATCAGCTCGATGTCCTCGGCGAAGCCCATGTCAAACATCTCGTCGGCCTCGTCGAGCACGACGATCTCAAGGCCGCTCAAGTCCAGCGTTCCCCTGGTGATGTGGTCGAGCGCGCGCCCCGGCGTCGCCACCACGACGTCGACGCCGCGGCCAAGAGCACGCAGCTGCCGGCCGATCGGCTGCCCGCCGTAGACCGGCAGCACCCGCACGCTCAGGTCGCGCCCGTAACTGTGCATCGCCGCGGAGACCTGTATCGCGAGCTCGCGCGTAGGCACGAGGATCAGGGCGAGCACTCCCGCCTGCCCGCTCCTGCCGGAGATCCGCTGGAGCACGGGAAGCGCGAAGGCGGCCGTCTTGCCCGTCCCCGTCGCGGCCTGCCCGACCAGGTCACGGCCCGCGATCAGGGGCGGGACGGCAGCTCGCTGTATTGGCGTCGGCTCCTCGTAGCCGAGGCCAGACAGCGCCCGGCACAGCCCGGGGGCCAGCCCCAGCTCGGCGAAGCCGCTGGCATCCGCGTCATCGTCCCCGGCCAAAGAACAACCGCCTTGCTCGTCAAGCACCTATTACACTCCCGCACTGGTTACATCCCTGGCCGCGCTGTGGAGCGCGGCCCCGGCCGGGTACCTATCCAGCGCGACGGGGACCCTCGCGTCACCTGCCGTGTCGTGGCCACGGCGCCGACACCGAGCACGGCCTCCGTTACAGCGGACTATCGTCGCAATGGACCGACCGCGAGCTGACGTTCCAGCCCACGACTTACCCCTCGCTCATGCGAACTCCGCGCGCTGGTTTCCCAATGTTATGGGAGCCGTACCTGTCGATCTCCGGTTAGCGCCCTCATAGGTCCTGGGCCATCAGCGCGCGGGCCGGTTCCTGGCACTGCTTCTCCAGGTTCTCAAGGGAAGCACACAACGTCGTTCCCCGCGAGCCCGCAACCGGCACGAACACAAGACAACCAAACCGCGAGGTACAGCCGATCCGGCGCCCGATTCATTCCCAGCCCGGGATCAGCAGAACCATGACCGCCTGTTCGTCCCCACGATCTCGGCGTCGTCCGGCAGGTGACCGATAACACGGTCGTCATTCACCGGATCCGCAGCATCGAGTCCGGCACGACCGACGCGATCCTGCGCGCGTCCGCAGCACGGGCTGGGCGGTCAGGGTACGCCGTGTCATGTTTGGCGCCAGCTGAATGCTGTCAAGCCGAGTAAGCTGAGTACGGCCGCGACCTGTCGCCGGCGATGGCCACGTCCAGCACATGCCGGAACAGGTCGGCCTTGCTGGGGAAGATGCCGTACACGGTGCGTTCGCCGACGCCTGCGGCGCGAGCTACGTCCCGAATCGTGGTGGCCACGTAGCCGTGCTCGACGAATAGTGTACGGGGTTCCAGAACTCGGCCCTTTATCCTGACCAGGGCTTCTATGCGGGTCACCCCTGTTCTGTGATGGCGCGGCGGGCTGCCTGGAGGTGGGATGAGCAGCCCGCCGCGCCATGCCGCCCGCGCCGCCCGTCCCGGCGCGAGGCGGATCCCGGGGGCTAACCGGCTGGGTCTAGTGCGTGGTGGGCGCGGAGGAGGGCCGGCCAGCCGGGTGCGGGGTGGGATGCGACGATGGCTTCCCGGTGGGGTGTGAGGCAGCGTGGCCGGCCGGGTGGGTGAGGGCCGAGGCCGGCTGGCTGGACTGAGAGCTGCCAGGGTGGGGCACCGCTGTGCAGTAGGCGGCGATCTTGGCCGCGCCGCCGGCGGCCGCCGCCAGGTTGCGGAACGCCACCGCCTTCTGGGATGCCTTGCCATGCGCCTTCGCGTGGGCGTAGGCGGTGCACAGCCCGGACGCCGCC
>DATBBI010000080.1:0-5937 GCA_036271115.1 Trebonia sp. | reverse complement strand
AGGGTCACGAGCCCTTCGGCGGCGAGCATCCGCAGCGCCTCGCGGACCGGGATCCGGCTCGCGCCCGAGCGCGCCGCGACGTCCTCCTGCCTAATCCGCTCCCCCGGCCGGTAGCTGCCGTCCAGGATCGCGGTGCGCAGGCTCTCGGCGATCCGGTGGCTGGCGACGTTGTCGCGGTAGCCCGTGTCGACGGAGATGGCCATCGCGTCAGTCCGCCGGGTGGCCGGGGTGCCACAGCTTCACGGCCGCGTCCCGCTCGTACGCCTTGCCGCCGGGATAGCTCACCAGCTCGAACTGCATGCCCCACGGGGACAGGAAGTACTGCCACCGCTGCCCGGCCGACGCGTTGCGGCTCGCGACCGGCCCGGCGAGCAGCCTGATCCCTCGTGACCGCAGGTACTCGACGGCCGCGTCCATGTCGTCCACGTACAGGGCGACATGGTGGCCGCCTATGTCGCTGTTGCGCGGCTCCGGCCGCTGGCCGTCGTGCGGCTCGTACTCGAAGACCTCGAAGTTCAGCCCGAAGCCGCAGCGGTAGAACCGGATCTCCCTGACGACCCGGCGCGGGTCGACGTTGATGTGCTCGAGCATCCAGTCGTCATCGTCGTGCCGCATCTCGGGCAGCGAGTAGACGTAGTCGCAGCCGAGCACGTCCACGAAGAACGCATGCGCCTGCTCCATGTCGGGCACGGTGACTCCGACGTGGTCACCGCCGCGCAGCCCCGGAATGCCTCTGCTCACCAGCCCTCGCTCTCCTGCGGTTATGTATCCAATTATTCGGAACGTACGCTGCTTTCTCTGGCTTCGTCCCGCGAACTCTCCTTGCTGTGGATACATTAGCGCGATAATCTCGTGCCATGCCACGCGTGAAGCGCCTCCAGCCTGGCTCGGAATGGAACGAGCTGACCACCACCGCGGCCGACTGGAAGGCCGCCGATCCCGCGCTGCTCGCCACCATGCTCGGCCAGCTGCACCTCATCCGCGCCTTCGAGGAGACGGTCCTCGAACTGGCCGCCGACGGCCTCGTGCACGGCCCCGCGCACTCCAGCATCGGCCAGGAAGGCGGCGCCGTCGGCTCGATCGTCTCGCTGCGTTCGGCCGACGCGGTCAACGGCTCGCACCGCGGCCACCACCAGTTCCTCGCCAAGTCGCTCACGCACGTGACCAAGGGCGTGCTCGACCTAGGGTCGCTGGTGACACCCGAGGTGGCAGAGGTGCTGCAGCGCACGCTGGCGGAGATCCTCGGGCTCGCTCAGGGCTACTGCGCCGGGCGCGGCGGCTCGATGCACCTGCAGTGGTTCGAGGCCGGGGCGCTGGGCACCAACGCGATCGTCGGCGGCGGCGTGCCGATGGCGGCGGGCAACGCCTGGGCGCAGAAGCATTCCGGCACGTCCGACGTCACGGTCACGTACTTCGGCGACGGCGCGGCCAACATCGGCTCGGTGCTGGAAAGCCTCAACCTGACGGCCGCGTGGGAACTGCCGCTGTGCTTCTTCATCGAGAACAACGGTTACGCCGTCTCCACCACCGTCGAGGAAGCCACCGGGGAGCCGCGCCTGTCGGCGCGGGCGCTCGGCTTCGGCATCCCGGCCTGGCGGGTCGACGGCATGGACCCGCTCGCGGTGCACCTGGCGCTGGAGCGTGCCCTGTCCCGGCTGCGCGCCGGCGAGGGGCCGGTCGTCATCGAGGCGCTCGTCTACCGCTTCTTCCATCAGAACGGCCCGTTCCCCGGGTCCGCCTTCGGCTACCGGACCAAGGAGGAGGAGGCCGCGTGGCGGGCCCGCGACCCGCTGGAGCGGGTCGCGGCGGAGATGACCAAGCTCGGGCTGATCGACGAGGCCGGCGTGGCGGCCGTGCGGGCCCAGGCGGTGGAAGCCATGAAGGCGGCGGCCGCCGCCCTGACGGAGCAGGACCCCGACGCTGGTCCCCACGGCCCCCGCACGGGGGGCTCCCGCCCCCCGTATCCCCCTGGGCCCGGCGTGCGGCGCATCCGCCCGTCGCTGTGGCCGGACCCGGCGTTCGTCGACGTGGGCATCCGCGGCGACCTGTCGGAGATCGCGGGCGCGCGTGCCGTGGAGCAGCCGGACTTTCGCGGCGAACTGACGCGCGGCAAGTTCATCGACGCGGTGGCGCGGGTGATGGACCGGCGGATGTCCGCCGACGAGCGCATCGTCGTCCTCGGCGAGGACGTGCACAAGCTCAACGGCGGCACGAACGGCGCCACCAAGGGCCTGGCGAAGAAGTTCCCCGGCCGCGTGCTCGGCACGCCGATCTCGGAGAACGCGTTCGCCGGGCTGGGCGGCGGGCTGGCGCTGGACGGCCGGTTCCGCCCGGTCGTGGAGTTCATGTACCCGGACTTCCTGTGGGTCGCGGCCGACCAGGTGTTCAACCAGATCGGGAAGGCCAGGCACATGTTCGGCGGCAGGAACCCGGTGCCGCTCGTGCTGCGCACGAAGGTCGCGATGGGCACCGGCTACGGGTCGCAGCACAGCATGGACCCGGCCGGCATCTTCGCGACCAGCGTCGGCTGGCGGATCATGGCACCCTCGACGCCGTACGACTACGTGGGCATGATGAACACCGCGCTGGCGATCGAGGACCCGGTGCTGGTGCTCGAGCACGTGGACCTGTACGGCACCGAAGGCGACATCCCGGCCGGTGACCTGGACTACCAGATCCCGTTCGGCCGCGCGGCGGTCCGCCGCGCGGGCCGGGACGTGACGGTGCTGACCTACCTGTCGATGGTGTCGCACGCGGCGGAGGCGATCGAGCAGACCGGCATCGACGCTGAGCTGATCGACCTGCGCTTCCTCGACCGGGCCTCGCTCGACTGGGAGACGATCGGTGAGTCGGTCAGGAAGACGAACGCGGTGCTGATCGTGGAGCAGGGCGGCCTCGGCACGTCGTACGGCGGCTGGCTCGCCGACGAGATCCAGCGCCGCTTCTTCGACTGGCTGGACCAGCCCGTGCAGCGCGTGACCGGCGGCGAGGCGGCACCGTCGATCTCGAAGGTACTGGAACGCGCGGCTATCGCCCAGACCTCGGATGTCGTGGGCGGCCTCGAGCGGGTACGCGCCGCCTTCGGCGGCGGGTCATCGGGGCGCGAGGCCCCTGCTTCCCGCACGTCGGGCGAGGTGCGGCGATAATGGCCTCCGTCGTGCGGATGCCCAGCGTCCTCGCTGGCGCTTCGGAGGCGGCGATCGCCAGCTGGCTCGTCGCGCCTGGCGACAGCGTTGCTGTCGGCCAGCCTCTTGCGGAGATCGAGACCGAGAAGGCGCTTGTCGAGTACGCCGCGGAACAGGCCGGGGTCGTGGGGCGCCTGGTCCTGGCGGCTGGCGACACCGGCGGGATCGGCGACCCCATCGCTGTCCTCGTCGCCGACGGCGAAACCGACGCCGACATCGACGCCGCCCTCGGCAGCGAAACGCCAGCCCCCGCGCAGGCGCCCGCGCCCACGGTTGCAGCCGCGCCGGCGCCATCGGGAACGCGGTCGATGGACCATCGTCCCCCAGAGAAGGCGGTCGATGGACCATCGACCGCCAACGGGCAGCAGCCGACGGCCCCAGAGCGCGGATCGCGGATCTTCGCCAGCCCGCTGGTGCGGAAGATCGCCGGTGAGCGAGGCATCGACCTCGCGGCGATCGCCGGGACAGGCCCCAATGGCCGCATTGTCAGGCGTGACCTGGAGCAATTCCTAGCGACCCAGCCGGAACGCGTGGAGCCCGAACCGGTTCAAACGCCAGCGCCAGTGCAAGCATCAACCCCGGTCGTGGCCGGCGATCGGCTCGTGCCGCATACGCCGATGCGGCGTGCCATTGCTCGCCGGCTTACTGAGTCCAAGGCCACGACGCCGCACTTCTATATGGTCACCGAGTGCGTCGTCGATGAGCTGCTCGAGCTGCGCAAGCGGATCAACGAGAGCTCGCCGGTGAAGATCTCCGTCAACGATTTCGTCGTCATGGCGGCCGGGGCGGCATTCCGGGATGTGCCCGAGGCTAATGTCACGTGGACCGATGAGGGGATGCTCGAGCACGGCAGTGTCGACATATCGATTGCTGTCGCTACCGAGGGCGGCCTGGTCACGCCGGTGCTGCGCGGCGTTGACGGGAAGCGCCTGTCAGATGTCGCTCGGGAGTCGCAGGACCTCGCGCGGCGGGCCAGGGAGCGGCGGCTGCGTCAGGATGAGCTGGAGGGCGGCACGTTCTCCATCTCGAATCTCGGCATGTACGGCACGCTGGAGTTCTCCGGGATCATCAATCCGCCGCAGTCCGGCCTTCTCGCGGTCGGCGCGGCGAGACAGCAGCCGGTCGTCACCGACGGCGCCGTCACGGTGGCCACCGTGATGCGCTGCACCCTCTCGATCGACCACCGCGCGCTCGACGGTGCCCTGGCGGCCCGCTGGCTGGCGGCCTTCACGATCCGGCTTGAGCACCCGCTGGGGACGATTGTTTAGACAGGGCTCCCATGATGAGCTGGCGGATGGCCTTGGCCAGGGCCTCGTCGAGCTCAGGTTCGGCGGCCGTCACTCCGGCCTCCCCATGTTCCATCGGGACTCCCCGTCGGCTTATGTCGTCAAACGGCGGAATCAAGTTACACGGTTGTGATCTGGTTCGCGCGCGAACACGCCGAGGGAACAAGAATTCTGTAATAACGCCTGCTCTAGCCCCCAGCGGCGGCGGATCGCCTTGTTCGCGACGCCGAACAGGGCGTCCACGGCAATCCCGATGATCAGGAACACGATCATGATCGAGACGACACTGGTCATGTCCGCCTGGTCCTGATCGCTGGACAGCAGCACGCCGAGCGACGGCCGGTTGGCGATGATCACGATCAGCTCGCCGGCGACCAGGGCGTGGAACGTGAACGCCCATGCCTGCTTCAGGCCGGCGACGAACGTGGGCAGCGACGCCGGCAGGTACACGTAACGCTGCAGCGACAGCCGCCGCAGGCCCATCATCCTGCCCGCCTTGACCAGCAGCGGCGGGGTGTAGTCCACGCCGGCGATCACCGCGTTGGCGACCGACGGGGCCCCGGCCATCACGATCACGAACAGGATCGCCTGGGTCGTGATCCCGAACAGGATGATCGCGAACGGGAACCAGACGAGCGACGGCATGATCTGCAGGCCGGTGATCAGCGAGCCGACCGCCGCGCGCAGCGGCCGGATCCTGGACACTAGCGTGCCCACCACGATGCCGATCAGCAGCGCCAGGGCGTAGCCGAGCCCAGCCCGCTCCAGGGTCGTCCCGACCGCGCTCCAGAACACCGCGGTGTGCGCCTGGTCCCACAGGTTGCTCAGCGTGACGCCGGGGCCCGGGATGACGTACTTCTTCCAGCCAGAGAGGTGGATCAGCTCCCAGATGACCCACACGATGGCGAGGGCGGCCAGCTTCGGCCACACCGCGCTCCATACCTTCCTGGCGGTCCGCTGCCTGTCGCGCGGCGCCACCGGGACGGCGTCGAGCGCGTCGAGCCCGAGCAGCGTGCTACTTGCCATGGCGGCGTACCTCTTCCCGCAGCCGGTCGGTGATCGTGCCGGCCAGCTCAGCGACCGGCGCGGAGTCGATCCGTCGCGGCCGCTCGATGGGCACCTTGTACTCGGCGATGACCCGGCCGGGCCGGCTGCTCAGCATCACCACCCGGTCGCCGAGGCGCACCGCCTCCCGGACGTTGTGCGTCACGAACAGCACGGTCAGGTTCCGGCCCTCGCAGACCCGGTCCAGTTCGTCGTGCAGCAGGTCCCTGGTCATCGCGTCGAGGGCGCCGAACGGCTCGTCCATCAGCAGCACGTCGGCATCCTGGGCCAGCGCCCTGGCCAGCGCGACCCGCTGCCGCATGCCGCCGGACAGCTCGTGCGGCCGCTTCTTTCCGAACCCGGCGAGGTGGACGGCCTCGAGCAGGTCCGCCGCCCGCTGCTTGCGCTCGGCCCTGCCGACG
>DATBBI010000079.1:0-9399 GCA_036271115.1 Trebonia sp. | reverse complement strand
AAACGGCGCGGAAAAGCCGCTCTGCCCTTCGCGCCCCCAGTCGACCCCGAACGTGGAAAGGTGCGCGGCATTAGCCGGAGCGACGGTCAGCGTCGTATTCGACGGGTGGAACACATTCGTCAGCTGAACCGGGTCGTGACCCTCGATGGCCACGAAGTCCTCGACTCCCACGTCGATGGCCTCGCCGATCCGGACATGATGGCCCCGGCCGTCCTCGCTATAGGTGATGTGCGCCTTCTCCACGCCGAGCAGCTCGCCGATGAGCGGTCCCAGCATCGCGGGCGGCCCGCCTGCCTGCCCGGACAGGACCGTGCCGAGCTGCTCTGCCTGGCGGTCAGACGCGGCGTCATCGAGGTATACGCCGACCCGCCAGTTGCCCTCGCTCATCACCGGCGGCGTGTCCAGGAACAGGGCGAAACTCAGGCCGCTGACATCCACCCCGTCGATCTGGCCCGACTCGACGTGATAGGCCAGCAGCGCCCGGCACCGGTCCAGCGTCGCTTTCGCCGTCATCGCCGACCAGGTACACGGACAGACCGTGTCACACGAGCACGACTCGAAATACGTTCCTTCCAGTTGCCATGCCATAGCCCCTCCCTAACTGGTGGCATACCCGCTGCTGCAAAGCGGTAAATGAGGCCGCGGTGTCGCGGCGCATCCGGGGCGCCAGCAGCCGTAGCAGCGGGCCGGACCCGCCCTGCACGTCGGCTCTTTTCACCACCCGGACACATCCCGGGCCGGCCGGCTCGAGCAGGTGGCTGAAGGTGACCGTGCCCAGCGGCACCGGGCATTCGGTCACCCAGCGCCGCCCGTGATCGACCACGGTGACGGTGAAGGCCCCGCCCAGGTTGCCGCGCTGCTTGGCCCAGCCGCGGGTGCCTGGTTCGAACGGGCCGTCGAGCTGGGCGATCTCCTTGCTGACATCCCATTCTGGCCAGCCCGCTACGTCGGTCCACACCTTCCAGACCGTGTCCGGGTCGGCTTCAAACACCGCCTCGTATTCGAACAGGTACATGATCGTCTCCGCGGGAGCCGGCACGTGCGGTACGCACTGCGGCTGCTGGCAATGATTCCGCCGGCGGATTCGCGCCGCAACCCGATGATGGAGAATGTGCGGATTTCCATGGCCGGCGGGTTTGACACGTTCCAATACCGCGCCTCAGACTGTCTGTCAGTCCAGTCGAGAAGCGGGTAAACGTGCCTGTCAGCATCAGGGAGGTCGCCGCGCACGCCGGCGTCTCCGTCGCCACGGTCTCCAACGTGCTCAACCGGCCCGAAATCGTGGCTCAGCAGACCCGCGACCGGGTGAACGCGTCGATCAGGCAGCTCGGGTTCGTCAGGAACGAGTCAGCGCGCCAGCTGCGCGCCGGGCGCAGCCGGACGATCGGGCTTGTGGTGCTCGACGTGGCCAACCCGTTCTTCACCGACGTGGCACGCGGGGTGGAAGACGAGGCCAGCAAGGCCGGGCTGGCCGTCATCTTGTGCAACAGCGACGACCAGGAGCGCAAGGAGAAGCGCTACCTCGAGCTGCTCGAAGCGCACCGGGTGCAGGGCGTGCTGATCACGCCGGTGGCCGGCGCCGGGTCACGGCTGGCCCGGCTGCAGCGGCGGGGCACCTCGGTGGTGCTCGTCGACAGCCGGTCGCCGTCCCGCGGTCAGTGCTCGGTGGCGGTCGACGACGTGCTCGGCGGCGATCTCGCGATCTCGCACCTGCTGGCCACGGGGCATGACCGCATCGCCTACGTCAGCGGACCGCCCGCCATTCGCCAGGTAGCCGACCGGCACGAGGGCGCGCTGCGCGCGCTCGCGCGGGCCGGCAGGTCCGCGGACGAACTGGAGATCATCGACGCCGGGGCGCTCAACGTAGCCGGCGGGCAGAAGGCCGGCGCGGACATCGCCGCGCTGCCCCCCGGGTCCCGGCCTACCGCGGTGTTCTGCGCCAATGACCTGATGGCGCTCGGCGTGCTGCAGGAGATGACCAGGAACCGCATCCGCGTCCCCGAGGACGTCTCGATCATCGGCTACGACGACATCGACTTCGCCGCTGCCGCCGCCGTGCCGCTCACTTCGGTGCGCCAGCCACGGCACCAGATCGGCAGCACCGCTGCCCGGCTGCTCCTCGACGAGGCCGCCGGCGACGGCGCTCACCAGCACCGTCAGGTCATCTTCGAGCCAGAGCTCGTGGTGCGCCAGTCCACCCAGGGTGCGCCAGCGTAGTGGATCGCCCGCCGGCCTAGGCCCTGCCGTCAGGCGGACGCGTCGCTGGTGACGCCCAGGCGGCGGCGCACGACCCGGCGGGCCATGTCCAGCACGGCGGTATTGCCGTGCAGCACGAAGTTGGCGTCGGCGGCCAGGATGATCCCGTTCAGCTCGAAGGAGAGCCCGTCGGGATCCTCGCCTGGCGGAAGTTCATGCTGCTCGATGGCCGTGACCGCGAAGCCGCGGAGCAGGTCCACGAACGCGGCTTGGAAGGCGGCGACCGCCTCCTTCACCGGGCCGGGACGGGTTCCCATCTCCAGCGCCGCGCCGGCGAAGAAACACCCGCCGGGAAAGGTGCGGCGCTGCAGGTGCTCGAAGAACGCCTCGCAGACCGCCAGGAGCTGGCCCAGGCCGGCGGGGGCGGCGAGCGCGGGCTCAACGACTTCGGCGGCGAAGATCCGCCCGGCCTCCGCCACCGTGGCGAGCTGCAGCTCCTGCTTGGAGCCGAAGTGCGCGTACAGGCCGCTCTTGCTCATCCCGAGCGCCGCGGCCAGGTTGCCGATGGACAGCCCCTCCAGGCCGTCCACGGTGGCCAGCGAGGCGGCCTCGCGCAAGATCGCGCTGCGGGTGCGTTCCCCGTCGGCGCGCTTGCGCCGCGGAGCAGCGGTTGTGCGGTCGGCGATATCGGTCATGGCGTTGACAACATAGCACGACCGATCGTACATTCCTTAATAGCACGAACGATCGTGCTATCTGATCCCCGGACTAGACAGAGGGGGCATGTCATGTCTGGAAAGGCAGTCATCAGTCTCAGCACCGGCCTGGAAGACCCGGAGAAGGTGGCCGTGGCGTTCCTTGTCGCCGTCGGCGCCGCCGAGTCCGGGCGGCCGACCCTGATGTTCCAGACGAAGGAAGCGGTCCGGCTCGCGCTGGACGGAGTGGCCACGGGCGTCGCCTGCGATGGCTGCCCGCCGCTACCCGACCTGCTCGCGCGGTACGACAAGGCCGGAGGGCGGTACATGGTCTGCCCCATCTGCTTCAACGCCAAGCAACTCGACAAGGGCAGCCTGCTGGCCAACGCGGAGCTCGCGGGGACCGTCCAGCTGTGGGAGTGGATCGGCGACCAGGGGGCGACGACCTTCAGCTACTGAGGCGCGCCTTCGGTGAGCCAGGCGGCGATGCCGGCGACGACCGCCGGGTCCACGTGCTGCGCGGGCTCGTACTCGGCCGGCGAGGAGGGGCCTTCGCCGGGAAAGAACAGGTGGTTGTCCGCCGGGTAGACCTGGATCGTGACGTCCGGCCTGCCGTCGAGGGCGGCCTGCCAGCGGGACAGGTCGTCGGCCACGGTGGCCTGGTAGTCGCGGCCGCCCTGGACGATGAGCAGCGGCTTGCCCAGCGCCGCCGCGGCCGCGGCCGGGTCGTAGCCGCGCAGGTCCAGCCAGTAGGCGGCGGGAACCCCGAACGGCAGGTCGCTGCTCGGGGTCGACTCGGACAGGGCCGGATCGTCGACCGCTGCCGCTAGCCGGGCGACCGCGTCGAGGTCGGCGGGCGGCGGGCCGCCGTGCGCGGCTGCCAGCGACGCCAGGTAGCGGAACTGCCGCACCATGGCGTGGTGCAGCGGCTGGGCGCCGCCCGCGAGGATGACCAGGCCGGCCACCGGCGCCCGCGCCGCCACCCGCGGCGCCGCGGTGCCGCCCTCGCTGTGCCCGGCCACGAAGACCCGCGCCGGGTCCACGGCCGGGTGGTCGCGCAGCAGCCCGATCGCGGCGACAGCGTGGGGCACGTACTCATCGGTCAGCGTGAAGTGCGGGTTTCCCTCGACCAGGTCCGGGTGGGCGCGGGTCACCTTCTCGTACCGCAGCACCGCGATACCCGCGGTCGCGAGTCCCCAGGCGAGGTCCTTGAGCGGCTTATTCCGCCCGATGGTCTCGTCCTGGTCATTCGGCCCCGAGCCGGCCAGCAAGACCACGCCGGGGACCGGCGTCTGGCTGGCGCGGCGGGGGACGCTCAGCGTTCCCGGCACGGCCAGCGGCCCGTCGCCGACCGTGACGTCGTGCTCGGTGAACGCGGCTGGGTCCGCGTACGGCGGCGGCTCCCAGGGGGCGGTGGGCGCGGCCGCGCTAGCCGGCAGCAGCTGGATGCCGATGATCCAGGGTCCCTGGTCTCCGTCTTCTCCGCCTACCTCGCCCGCCTCGTCTTCCCCGCCCGCCAGGCCCACGGCCAGGGTCACGGTCGCGCGCTCGAATGTCACCGGGACCTTCACCACCACGGTGCCCGGGCCGGCGGCCTCCGTGAGCGGAGCGCCCAGCGCGGACACCTGGCCGTTTTTCGCCACCTCCGCATCCCAGGCCGCCCGCAGTGCCTCCGGTGGCGCCAGCGCGCGGAGCTCGGGCAGGAACCCGTCGCTGATGCCGGCGAAGTCTCCGCGCCTGGCCATCTCGATGACGGCCAGCGCCGTGTCGGCGAGTGTCATACGTCTCTCCTTGTGAGCACGACCGCGGCGGCGAGCAGGGCGGCCGCCGGCCAGGCGATCAGGACGAGCAGCGACAGCCACGGGGAAAGCAGCCCGGCGGGCGGATGCGTGGTCACCTCCGCGTAGGCGGCGAACGGCAGGGTGAGCCTGCCCAGCCGGAGGTTCCACGGCGCGGGCAGCGCCAGGCACAGCACCGCCAGCAGGATGACGACGGTCATCGCCGCCGCGATGGCGCCCGCGGTATGCCGGATGACCGCGCCGGCGCCGACGCCGACCAGCGCGCAGGCGGCCAGCACGAAGCCGGCGGCCAGCACGGCCCGCAGCGCGCTCGGGTCCGCCAGCGACAGGCCGCCGTGCCGGCCGGACAAGATCGCCTGGGTCAGGAAGAAGCACGCGAAGGCCAGTATCTCGCCGACGACGAGCGCGGCGGCGCCGGTGACCGCCGCCTTGGCGGCCAGCACGGCCCGGCGCCGCGGCACGGCGGTGAACGTGGTGCGGATCAGCCCGCTGCCGTATTCGGAGGTGAACACCAGCACGCTCAGCACGGTGACGGGCAGCACCAGGTACTCGGCGTAGGCGAGGAAACTGGTGGTGAGCCGGTCTATCACGGCGGCATTTTTCCCGCCGGCCGGCGAGGCCGCGAAGGCCTGGGCTACCACCGCGGTGAGCACCAGCGTCACCAGGGCGGCCACGGCCAGCGTCCAGCGGTTCGAGCGAAGCGACCTGAGCTTGGTCCACTCGCTGGCGAGCACGTCGCGGGCGCGGACGAGCCGTGACGGGACGGGTTGCGCTGAGGCGGCCGGGGCGGGCGGGGCGGCCCCCGCGGCCTGGAGCTGCGCGGCGCTCACCGGACGGCCGTTCCCACCGGCGTGCCCGGTGTTCCCGGCGTACCTGGTGTTCCCGGCGTCCCCGGCCCGCCCGGCGCCGGGCTCGGAGCGCGGTACTCGGTGCTGGTGCCGGTGAGGTCGAGGTAGGCCTCTTCGAGGGAGGCGTGCCTGGTGATCAGCTGATGCACGGCGATGCCGTGCGTGGCGGCGAGATCGCCGATGGCGGCCGCCGCCATGCCGGTGACGGCGAGCCCGCCGTCTTCCTGGCTGACGGCCGCCCCGCGGGCAGCGAGCAGGCCCGCGAGCTCCGCGGCCCCGGGCGACTGGACCAGCACGTCCTGCCCGGCCCCCGACACGAATTCCGCCGTGGAGGTGTCCGCGAGCAGCCTGCCGCGCCCGATGACGACGAGGTGATCGGCGGTCTGCGCCATCTCGCTCATCAGGTGGCTGGAGACCACGATGGTGCGGCCCTCGGCGGCCATCGCCCTGAGCAGCAGGCGGATCCAGCGGATCCCTTCCGGATCCAGCCCGTTGACCGGCTCGTCGAGCAGCAGCACGGGCGGATCGGCCAGCAGCGCCGCCGCGATGCCGAGCCGCTGTTTCATGCCAAGCGAGAACTCCCCGGTCCGCCGGGCGGCGACCGATTCGAGCCCGGTCAGCTCCAGCACTTCCCTGACCCGGCGCTCGCCGATGCCGTTGCTCTGCGCGAGGGCGAGCAGGTGGAACCAGGCGGCGCGGCCAGCGGGCAGGGCGGTCGCGTCCAGCAGCGAGCCAACCTGGTGCAGCGGGCGGACGAACTCCTGGTAGCGGCGGCCGCCGACCAGGGCCGTGCCTGACGTGGGCGCCTCAAGACCCAGCAGCACGCGCAAGGTGGTGGTCTTGCCGGCGCCGTTCGGGCCGAGGAACCCGGTCACCGTGCCCGGGCGGACAGTGAAGCTCAGGTCGTCGACGGCGATGACCGGACCGAAGCGCTTGGTCAGCCGGTCCACCTCGATCAGCATCGGGCCGGCCGGACGCCGGCGCGGGGCGCGCGGCGCGCCAGGGCCGCTGGGGGCGTCGGGCGCGTCTGGCATCGCCGGCAGCGGCGGGGCGGGGGCGGGCGGCCCTGTCCCGTCCCTGCCGAAGATCAGGTTAGCCAGGCCGCCCCAGGGGCTCGAGACGCAGATGACCAGCACCCACCCCCACTTCGGCAGGTGGCGGACCCTGGCCCGCCTCAGGTCGACCAGGCAGAACACGTCGAAGGCAATCGCCGCGGCGGACACCAGCGCCACCAGGATCGTCGGGGTCACTCGGCATCACCATCCCGGCAAGGAGCGCCCATCACGCGGCCAGTCTAATACTCTCAGAACTGAGAATGTAAACATTTTTGAGAACATTGATTAAACTGGCTCTGTGACCTCCGCCGACCTGCTGCTGCACCCGGTACGGCTGCGCATCGTCAAGGCGTTCCTCGGCGACCGCGCGCTGACCACGAGCCAGCTCGCCGCGGAGCTCGACGACGTGCCCGCGGGCAGCCTCTACCGGCATATCGCCCGGCTCACCAAGGCCGGCGTGCTGCAGGTCGTCGCCGAGCGGCGGGTCCGCGGCGCCGTGGAGCGCACCTACACCCTGCGCTTGTTCGCCGCCCAGATCCAGCCCGGTGAGGCCAGGGCCATGACGCTCGACGAGCACGCACAGGCCTTCACCGCCTACATCGCCGGCTTGCTCGCCGACTTCGAACGGTACGTCGCCAGCGCCCCCGCCGACCCCGTCGGCGATGGCGCCAGCTACCGGGTCGCGGGCATGTGGCTCACCGACGAGGAGTTCGCCAGCCTGGTGCGCGACGTGGTTGAGGTCTTCGCGCCGCGGCTGGCCAATGCCCCGGGCAAAGGGCGCCGCCGCCGCCTGCTGTACACGGTGACGCTGCCCGATCCGCGGGTCACCGGCTGACGGCCGTCGCGGCCTTGGCGATCTCGGCAAGCTGATCGGACACCCAGCGGTACACGTCGTAGTCGCGGACGTGCGCGGCCATCGCGGCGATGGCCGCGCGCCTGGTGTCGGCGGTCAGCCCGAGCGCGTACTCGATCCGGTAGGACAGCCCCTCCACGTCGAACGGGTTGCAGTGCACGGCCTGCGGAAGCTCGTCGGCGGCGCCGGTGAACTCGCTGAGCAGCAGCACGCCGCTGCCGCCGCGGGCATTCTGGACGGTCACGTACTCCTTGCAGACGAGGTTCATCCCGTCGATCAGCGGCGTGACGAGCAGCGCGTCGGCGAGCGCGTAGTAGGCGGCGAGCTGCTGCTGGGACAGCCCGCGGTAGAGGTAGTGCACCGGCACGTCGCTGCCCGGCTCGGTGTACAGGCCGTTGATCCGCCCGACGTGCTGCTCCACGATGCTGCGCAGCTGGCGGTATTCCCGCACGTCGTCCCGGCTGGGCACGGCGATCTGCAGGAAGGAGATGCTGGTCCGGAGGCCGGGGTTCCGCTCGAGCAGCATCTCCACCGCCAGCAGGCGCTCGATGATGCCCTTGGTGTAGTCGAGCCGGTCGACGCCGAGCAGCAGGGTGCGGTCGCGGAACTGCTCGGCCAGCAGGCGGATGTCGTTGTCCGTCTCAGGCTCGACGGCGTGCTGGGTGAACTCCGCCACGTCGATGGAGATGGGCGCGGTGGCGGTGGTCACCGCGCGGCCGTCGGGCAGCACGACGCAGTCGCCGCGCACCTCGATGTCGTCGTCGCGCAGCAGGCGCGCGCACGAGCGGAGGAAGTTGCCCCGGTACTCGTCGGTGTGGAAGGCGACCACGTCGGCGCCGAGCAGGCCAGTCAGGATCTGCTCCCGCCAGGGCAGCCTGGCGAAGATGTCCGGCGATGGCCACGGCACGTGCAGGAAGAAACCGGTCGGCTGCCCGCCCCGGCGCTCCCTGATGAGCTGCGGGACGAGCATCAGGTGGTAGTCGTGCACCCAGGCGATCGCGTCCGGCTGGTCGTCCACGGCAGCCGCGGCCCGCTCGCCGAAGATCGTGTTGACGTCCCGGTAGGCATACCACCAGGCTCGCTCGAACCTGGGCTTCTCGATCGCGTTGTGCAGCAGCGGCCACAGCGTCGCGTTGGCGAAGCCGTGGTAATGGTTGCGCACCTGCGCGGCCGACAGCCCGATCGGCACCAGCCGGACGCCGGAGTCCGGCAGCGTCGGCGGCAGTCCCTTGGTGCCCCCGTCCCAGCCCACCCAGGCACCGGGATGCGTGGCCATCACCGGCCGGAGCGCCGTGACCAGGCCGCCGGGCGAGAGCTCCCAGCCATTGTCGCCGTGGTGCACCGGGAGCCGGTTGGCCACGGCCACGACGGGCCGGTCCTGGCCGTCGGTCAGGGCGGCGTTCATGCCCAGCGGGTACCCGCCACGAGCGGTCCGAACCTCACTGCCCTGCGAGGCGGGCGGCGAGCCGCGGGTAGACCCGCCTGGTGTTGAGCTCGTAGATCTTGCCGCGGTCGTCCTCGGTCAGCTTGACATTGTCGACGTAGCGCTTCGTGTCGTCCCAGGACGCGCCGGTCTCGGGGTTGTCACCGCGGACGGCGCCGAGCATCTCGGAGGCGAACAGGATGTTGTCGGCGCTGATCACGTTCGTCAGCAGGTCGATGCCCGGCTGGTGGTAGACGCACGTGTCGAAGAACACGTTCTTCATCATGTGCTCGTCGAGCGGCGGCCGGTTCATCCGTACCGTCAGGCCCCGGAAGCGGCCCCAGTGGTAGGGCACTGCCCCGCCGCCGTGCGGGATCACGAACCGCAGCGTGGGGTACCTGCCGAACAGGTCGCCCTCCACCAGCTGCATGAACACCGTGGTGTCCGCGTTGAGGTAGTGCGCGCCGAGCGTGTGCACCGCCGGGTTCCGCGAGGTGGACACGTGGATCATCGCGGGCACGTCGAGCTCG
>DATBBI010000078.1:0-10114 GCA_036271115.1 Trebonia sp. | reverse complement strand
GCCGGTCAGCCGGGTCCGCACCGACGGGGCGTCCCAGCGCCGGTTCAGGTGCGCGCCGGCGTGAATGTGGTCCTCGGCGGTGAACCGCCGGTACAGCGGTATCTCCTGCGCGAGGAAGCCGACCTCGCCGAGGAACGCCGGGTCCTGGCGCGGGACACCGCCGAGGACGGCGGCACGTCCGCTGGTTGGCGTCGACAGCCCGGCGAGCATCCGCAGCAGCGTGGTCTTGCCTGCGCCGTTCGGCCCGACGAGCGCGGATATCCGGCCCTCGGGCACCGTAATGGAGCAGTCGCTGAGCGCGGTGACCCGCCGGTACCGTTTCGTCAGCCCCTGCGTCTCGACAGCCGGAGTCATGCGATCTCCTCTTCGGAGTCAGCAGTAAAAGGCGAGCCGCCCCGCAGCGTGACCCGCAGCAGCGACTCGATCGATTCGTCGTCAAGCCCGGCGTCGCGGGCATCGCGCACCCAGTGCGCGAGGGACCGGCCGAGCCGGGAATGGGTGCCTGGCGGCGGCCCTGGCGGCAGGTTCGTGACGAATGTGCCCTGCCCGGCACGTGCCTGGACGAGCCCCTCCCGCTCGAGGTCGCGGTAGGCCTTGAGCACCGTGTTCGGGTTGACCGCCACCGCCGCGACTACCTCCCGCACGGTAGGAAGCTGATCCCCGACGGTGAGCACGCCCATCCGGAGCGCCTGCCGGACCTGCTGCACGAGCTGCTGGTACGGCGGCACCCCCGACCGCCCGTCGACCCGGAAGCTGATCATCGTGCCCCACAGTCTTAGTGTCTTAATTGACTAGCACTTTAAGACGCGCGGGATGCCGTCGTCAACTCCGTTTGTTTCCCTTATGTCGGGGAAGCCGGAAATGTGCCGGCCAGGGAGGCAGAAAGTGTCAGAACCCAGCGAGGTCAACGACGCCCGCCGTCTCGAGCTGATCGCCGCCGCGCAGCGCCAGTGGATCGACGCGCTGACCGATCTCGGCGGGCGGAACACGCTGCTGTACTACAAGGACAGAAGGGCCGGCACGCTCGACTTGGCGAGCGCCGATCCCGACGTCCTCGAGCGGTTCGAGAAGACCGGGCGCGCACGGCTCACGAAGCTGTTCACGGACGCGGACGAGCGCGCCGACGCGATCCGCCGCATGCAGACGATCTACCGCAAGGCCCGCGAGCTGACCGAAGAGCGCGGCATCAGGGCGGGCTACCTGGCCACCGGCCTGGCCCGCTGGGATGAGCTGTTCCTCGAGCCGGCCGCGCCCGTCCTGTTGCGCGGGCTCACCATCGCCCCGACGAGGGCCAGGTACGACGACTTCGACCTCACGCTCGACGACGACGTCGAGGTGAACCCGGTGCTGCTGCACAAGCTGGCGAGCGTGTTCGGCGCGGTCGTCGACAAGCCGGCCCCCGACCTCATCGCCGGGCAGCTCGCCAAGGCGGCAGCGAACGCCGAGGTGCCCGGCTTCACGATCGAGAAGCGCAAGGTCATCGGCACGTTCACCTACGCCAAGCTGCCGATGGTCCGCGACCTGGAGGCGGCGGGCGACCTGCTCGCCGACAGCGACCTGGTCGCCGCGATCGCCGGCGACCCCATAGCGCAGCAGCTGGTCAGCGCCGCCCCTGACGCGGACGAGACGCCGCGGACCGACGACCCCGAGGACGACTACTCCGTCCTCGACGCCGACTCCTCCCAGCGCAGCGCGATCGAGACGGTGCTCGCCGGCCGCAGCCTGGTGATCCACGGCCCGCCCGGCACGGGCAAGAGCCAGACGATCGCGAACCTGATCGCGGCCATGGTGGCGCGCGGCCGCAAGGTGCTGTTCGTCGCGGAGAAACGGGCCGCGATCGACGCCGTGCTGTCGCGGCTGGTCGGCGTGGGCCTCGGCGAACTGGTGCTCGACATCCACGAGGGGACCCGCGACAGGCAGCGCATCGCGGCCGGCCTGGGCGCCACCCTGGACCTCGCCGAGCACGCCACCGCGCCGGACACGACGGCGCTGCACCGGCGGCTGACCGACCGGCAGCAGCGGCTGCGGCGGCACGCGGCCGCGCTGCACCGGGTCCACGAGCCGTGGCGGCTGTCGGCCTACCAGGTGCAGTCGGCGCTGCTCGGCGTGCCGCCGGCCGCGCGGGTGGCCGCCCGGCTGCCCGACCCCGGGCAGATCACGCCAGAGCTCGCCGAAGCGATCCGCGACGAGCTGCGCGAGTTCACCCGCCTCGGCGGCTTCACGCTGCACCCCGGCAGCACCCCCTGGTTCGGCGCCATCCTGCGCACCCGCGCCGAAGCACACGAGGCCGTCGAGCTGGCGGGCACCCTGTCCGCCAGGACGCTGCCGAGGCTGGCTGCCCGGCTGGCCGCCGCGTGCAGGGAAACCGGTCTGCCTCCCGCCTGTGCCAGTTATCCGGAACGTACGCGGCTTACTCACCTCTTCACGCTCCTCCACGAGGCGGACCAGCCCGGCCGCGGCTTCCGCGAGCGGCGCGCGCTGCGCAAGGAGGCCAGGGCGGAGTGGACCGCGCTCGCCAGGGGAGCCGGACCTGGCGGCGAACCGCGGCTGCCGGCCGACTACCCGGCGCTGGCCCTCGCGTGGCGGGAAGCCGGACAGCAGCTGGCCGCGCTGGCGGCGTTCGCACCGCAGGCCGGGCTCGGCGAGGATCCGGAGAAGGCGTCGGCCGCGCTGGCGGCGGACGCGGAAACCCCGTGGCGGCTGCCGCGGCTGCACGAGCTGGCCCGCCGCTTCGGTGCCCTCGGCCTCGCCCAGCTGCTGGATGAGATCGGCTCGGACGAGGTCACCCCCGACGTGCTCGTGGCCGCGTTCGACTACGCGTGGTACCGCTCGATCCTGGACCAGATCCGCATCCGCGATCCCGATTACGGCGCCGAGTACGGCGCCGCCCTCGACGAGATCGCGGAGGAGTTCCGCGTCCGGGACACCGAGCACCTGGCAGCGAACCGCGCCCGGGTGCGCAGCGCGTGGGCCCGGCAGCTGCGGGACACGGTCGACAAGCACCCGCTGCAGGCCAGGGTGATCCGCAAGCAGGCGGCGCTGCGCCGCGGCCACCTGCCGCTGCGCCGGCTGCTCGACCAGACCAGCGACGTGCTGTTCGCGCTGAAGCCGTGCTGGGCGATGTCGCCGCTGATGGTCAGCCAGGCGCTGCCGCTGACCCGGCTGTTCGACGTGGTGATCTTCGACGAGGCGAGCCAGATCGTGCCCGCGGACGCGATCGGCTCGATGATCAGGGCCCATCAGGTGGTGGTCGCGGGGGACGACAGGCAGCTGCCGCCGACGAACTTCTTCCGCCAGGTGGACTCCGGCGACCCGGCCGACGACGACGACCTCGCCGACGAGACGGTGTCGCTGCGAGCCGGGTTCGAGTCAGTGCTCGACGCGCTGCGGCCGCTGCTGCCGGTGTGCCCGCTGAGCTGGCACTACCGGTCGCGCGACGAGCGCCTGGTGGCGTTCTCCAACGACCGGATCTACGGCGGCGCGCTGACCACGTTCCCCGGCGTGGCGCGGGACGACTGCCTGCGGCACGTGGTGGTCACGCAGGACGACCGGCCTGGCCAGGAGTCGTCGGTGGCGACGGAGGTCGCCGAGGTGGTCCGGCTGATCCTGGAGCACGCCAGGACCCGCCCGGGGGAGTCCCTCGGGGTGATCGCGCTGGGCTCGCGGCACGCCGAGCGGATCGACCTCGCGCTGCGCGCGGCGCTGGCGTCCGCCCCGGCCGACCTCGAGGCGTTCTTCGCCGAGGACGTGCCAGAGCCGTTCTTCGTCAAGAACCTGGAGCGGGTGCAGGGCGACGAGCGGGACGCGATCATCCTGTCGGTCGGCTACGGCAAGCACCCCGACGGGCGGATGCGCTACCAGTGGGGTCCGCTGCTGCGCGACGGCGGCGAGCGGCGGCTGAACGTCGCGGCGACCCGCGCCAAGCACCGGCTGACCGTGGTCAGCTCGTTCTCCAGTCACGACGTGGACCCGGGCCGCCTCACCAAGCCGGGTGCCCGGCTGCTCGCCGAGTACCTGGAGTACGCCGGGTCCGGCGGCACCCCGGTGGCGGCGTCCGGCTCGGACTCCGGCCTCGGCGCGTTCGAGTCGGACGTCGCGGCCCGGCTGGCCGCGCTCGGCATCATGGTCGTCCCGCAGTACGGCGTCGGCGGCTACCGGGTGGACTTCGCCGCGGCACACCCCGACGACCCGTCCCGGATGATCCTCGCCGTCGAGGCCGACGGCGCGTCCTACCGCGACTCGAGCAGCGTCCGCGACCGCGACCGGCTGCGCAAGGAGCACCTGGAGCGGCTCGGCTGGCGGGTGCACCGGCTCTGGTCCACCAGCTGGTTCACCGACCCCGACGCCGAGCTGGCCAAGCTTCGCGCCGCCTACGCCGAAGCCGTCCGTGCGAACCCCCCGGCCCCCCCGCCCCCAGACCGGGCCCCGATGCCAGACCCGCCCGCAGCGGAGCCACCCCGCACCGGGGAGCCGCCCGCCTCCGCCGAACCGCCGCTCGCTCCCGAGCCCGAGCCCGCGCCCGCCGGAGAGCCCCCGCTCGCGGCCGAGCCGCCCGGGCCCGTCGATCGGCCCACGCTAGCCCCGCCAGTAACGGGCACTCGCGTCCCGATCGCCCTGCCCGCCCGCACGGTCACGCCCGTCGAGGGCCCGCCACCGTCGCGAGCCCTTCCCCCCATCCCGCGCCCGTAACGGGCCATGCCGATTGCGCAATCGACACCGATAGAGCGGGTCGCCGCCCGTATCTGAGATGAACGCCGAGCTAGTGCCTGGGGTCGACTGAAGCGTTGACGAATCGTCTTCAGACGATCCTTGACGGTTTCTTGGGATGTCACCCTGCCAAGGTGATGGCAGGCGGCCAGACAGCAACGTACCCTCTAGCGACTGGCGGCGCAGCCACGGTGCGTCGCGGAGGTCCGCGCTGACCTACGGCACGCCAGGCTAGGTGGCTATCGTGAACCTTACTCAGGGGCTCAATGACCTGGTGGCCGTGGCGCTGGTGGCTGCGCTCGCGCCCATTGTCGTCGCTGTCCTGCCGGGCCCGCGGGTTCCGCAGGTTGTCATCTTCTTGGTCGGCGGCGTCCTGATTGGCCCGCATGTGCTCGGCTTGGCCGAGACGTCCAGCATTCAGCTGCTGGCCAATATCGGGCTGGGCTTCTTGTTCCTGCTGGCCGGGTACGAGCTGGATCCGGCGCTGCTGCGGCAACAGCCGGGCAAGCTGGCGATCGGAGGCTGGCTGATCTCGGCCGCGATCGCCGTCGGGGTGGCGGCCGGGCTCACCGCGGCCGGCTATATCCGGGACTACGTCCCGGTCGGGCTGGCGCTGACCACCACCGCACTGGGCACGCTGCTGCCCATCCTGCGGGACAATGACATGCTCGTGGGCCGGTTCGGCCGGGACGTGTATGCTGCCGGTGCCGTCGGCGAACTCTTCCCCATCCTGATCATCGCCGTCTTCCTCACCCGGCGCGGTCATTTCATCGCGCTGGCCTCGGTGGCCCTGGTCGGGGTGCTGGCCGTCGCCCTGACCGCCGTGCCTTGGCTGACCGGGCACCGGGTGGTGCAGCGGATTGTCCAGGAGGGCCAGGACGAGACCGCGCAGGTCACCCTGCGCGGGGCAATGGTCCTGCTGTTCGCGCTGCTCGCGGTCGCAAGCCGGTTCGGCCTGGATGTCGTGCTCGGCGCCCTGCTGGCCGGGATGGTGCTGCGCGGCTGGGCCCGCCGGTCCAACATGGATATCGCGGGCCTGGAGCATAAGTTTGACGCGGTGGGTTACGGGATCTTCATCCCGATCTTCTTCGTCTCCTCGGGGATGAGCCTGGACCTGAAGGCGATCGGCCAGGACCCGCTGCGCCTGCTCGTCTTCTTGGCGCTGCTGCTGATCGTCCGCGGCCTGCCCTCGCTGCTGGTCTACCGGCGTGCGCTCCGGCCACGACAGCGGGTAGAGATCACGTTCATCACGGCGACCACGCTGCCGCTGCTGATCGCCCTGGTCGACATCGGCCAGCAAGATGGGATCATGCTCCCCGCCACCGCCGCCGCCCTGGTCGGCGCGGGCGTGCTCTCGGTCCTGCTGTTCCCCCTGATCGCAGTGACCCTGCACCGGTCAGCACCGCTCACACCGGCAGATGCCGGGATCATCGTCGCAGAGACGGCCACCGGGACCAACCCGCCACCAGAGAATGCCGGTTAGCGGCCTGCTGGCATCCAAGCGCCGATGGCCGGCCCGGCTATGCGGCGGCTGGCTGACTTTCGGTCTCTTTACCCCGCTCGCGAAGGCGGCGGGTCACCTTCCTGAGTACCGGCAGGGCGGCGAAGACGCTGCCCGCGGCGGCGATGCCGCCGATCGCCACGTCAACGGAGATCCTGCCCTGCTTGGCCCAGTAAACGTCCTGCAGGTCGAGCAGCAGCGCGAACTCGTCGACGATGAGCGCGAGCCCGACGCCGTAGATGACCGCGGTCCCCGGGTGCCGCCGCAGCTTCTCGTCGCCGCGGACCGCCACCCCTCCCACGCCGGCCAGCATTCCGATGCCCCACATGTAATGGTGCAGGTGCTCGCCGCCAAGGCTCATGTTCCTGAACGGCCCCTTGCCGGCCTTGATCGCGTGGGTGATTCCCCGGACCCGCCCCATGCCCCGGTGAACGCCAGCCATGCGATAAGCGCCGACTGCTCGCCCGCGTCCAGTTCGCTGTAATAAGCGTCGCGGAACTCCGCGATTACGGATTGTCGCGCCATTCCGCGAACGATACGCCTATCGGATGCCGGGTGTTACGGTGCGATGAGAGGAAGGCACGCGAGGGGAGAGACGATGACGGCCGACGGATACGCGCTGCTAGTGGTGGACATGCAGAACGGGTTCTGCCATCCCGACGGATCGTTCTCCAGGATCGGCCGCGGCCTCGAAGGCGCCATGGACGCCGTTCGGGCCGCCGCGGTCGCGGTCGGCCAGGCTCGGCGTGCCGGGATCCCCGTGGTGTTCACCAGGCACGTCTACCGGCCGGGCCGCCCCGACGAGGGCGCCGCGCTGATCGGCAACAGTCCTGAGCTCGCCGAGGTCGACGGCCTCGCGGTCACCAGCTGGGACGCCGCGGTGTGCGACGAGCTCGGCTGCGGCCCCGACGACCTTGTGGTGGACAAGGTCCGCTTCGACGCCTTCCAGTGGACCTCGCTCGAGCCGCTGCTGCGCGGCCTCGGCGTGACGAAGCTGATGATCTGCGGCGTGGTGACGAACATCTGCGTGGAGTCGACCGCGCGCTCGGCGTTCATGCGGGACTTCCCCGTCACGCTGCTCGAGGACTGCTGCGCGGCGAAGACCAGGCGGCTGCACGAGCTGGCCATTGAGGTGCTGAGCAGCTACGAACTCGCCGAGATCGCCAGCATCAGCCGCGGCTTCGACGCCGGCAACCCGGATGCCGCGGCTGGCCGCCTGTCCTCCCCGGTGCTCGCTTCTGCCTAGCGACCCTGCCTAGCGACGGCGAGCCTGGCGAGCAGCCGCCAGCCGAGCAGGAACAGGCCGAGGAACGCCAGCGCGACAACGATGAACGCCAGCGCGGTGCCCTGGCCGGAGACTACTCGCAGCACCATGCCGAGCGCTACGGTGCACAGCCACACGGCGATCCCGGTCGGCCACACCATCAGCGGGCGGCGCCAGGCGCGTGCGGCCAGCCAGCCGGCGGCCAGCCCGGCGAGGAACGGCCACGTGGTCGAGGCGATGCCGCCGACTTCTTCGCCCTTGGTGTGGCTCGCCCGGCCGATGATCACGAAGACGAGCACGCAGCACACGTCGAGGACCAGCGCCACCCAAGGGGCCCGAGCAGACCGCATGCCGGCAAGGGTATCCCCGGCCCGGGAGTAACGGCTGCCCGAGAGTCGGCCGCCTGCGTTCGGACTAAAAGTTTGTTTTTGGGGTCATCATGAGGTCATGGGCACGTGGATCGTGCGGATGGCGCCGGAGGGCGCCGGCCCTCGGCTCGCGGTGAAGGACTGCATCGACGTAGCGGGGGTGCCGACGACCGTCGGGTGCCCTGTCGTGGCGGAGATGGCGGAGCCGGCCGCCAACGACGCCGCGGTGGTCGCGGCCGCGCGCGAGTCCGGCGCGCGGATCGCTGGCAAGACCGCACTCACCGAGCTGTGCTGGTCAGCCAACGGGGTGAACCACTGGGCGGGGACGCCGGTGAACCCGAGGGATCCGCGCCGGGTGCCCGGCGGCTCCTCCAGCGGATCGGCCGTAGCGGTCGCGACGGGGGAAGCGGATGTCTCGCTCGGCACGGACACCGGTGGCTCCGTTCGCATACCGGCCGCGTGCTGCGGCGTGACCGGCCTCAAGACGGTCCGCGGCCGGGTGCCGGTGAAGGGCGTGTACCCGCTGGCACCGTCGCTGGACACGGTCGGGCCGATCGGCAGGGACGTCGCGGCGGTGGAACTCGGGATGCGGCTTATTGAGCCTGGCTTCACGGCGCGCCCGGAGGCCGAGCTGACGGCGGCCCGGCTGGGCGTGCTCGGCGTCGAGGGCGGCGTGGACCCGGCGATCGACGCGGCCGTGGACCGCGCGCTCGCGGTGGCCGGCGTGGCCGTGACGCACGTCGCGTGCTGTGACTTCACCGCCGCGCTGCACGCGGCCGGCGTAATCATTGACGCCGAGGGGTTCCGCTGCAACGCCTACCTGATGCCGTACCTGAAACAGCTCAGCCCGCACGTGCGGCGGAACATGGAGCGCGGCGCGCGGCTCAGCCGCGCCGACCGGGCGCACGCCGACCAGATACGAGACCAGGTCAAGGCGGTGTTCCGCTCGCTGCTCGCCGATTTCCCCGTGCTGGTGCTGCCGACGCTCGCCGCGCAGCCGCCGATGCTCGGGCAGCGCGGCTTCCCGCTCACCCTGCTGACCGCCCCGGTCAACCTGGCCGGGCTGGCCGCGCTCGCGCTGCCGGTGCCCGCCAAGGGCGGCGTGATCGCCTCGCTGCAGGTGATCGGGGCCGAGGAGGAGACGGTGCTGGCGTTCGGCCGGGTGGTCGAGGCGGCGGTCGCCGTCTAGGCCGTTACCGTGGGAGAATGTTCGGATGAACGTCGCGGGTGACATCGCTGCCTCAGAGCAGTCGCTGCGGCGTTTCCTGCACGGACTGCCCGGCGTTGACGAGGTTGGCGCGCGGGCGCGGGCGGAGACGCTGGCCACGCGCTCGATTAAGACCGACAGCAAGCGGCAGGCGATCGACCTGGCCATCACCATGATCGACCTGACCACGCTGGAGGGGCAGGACACGCCGGGCAAGATCCGCGCGATGTGCGCCAAGGCGCGGCAGCCGGGCTACGGCGCCCCGCCGGTTGCCGCGGTGTGCGTCTATCCCGACCTGGTGCCCGAGGCGGTTGCCGGGGTCGCCGGGTCCGGCGTCAAAGTCGCGAGCGTGGCGACCTCGTTCCCGTCCGGCCGGGCCGCGCTCGACGTGAAGCTCGCCGACGTGAAGTCGGCGGTCGCGGCCGGCGCGGACGAAGTGGACATGGTCATCGACCGGGGCGCGTTCCTGACCGGCCGGTACGGGCTGGTCTACGAGGAGATCACGGCGGTGCGCGCCGCCTGCGGGGACGCTCACCTGAAGGTGATCCTGGAGACCGGCGAGCTCAGCACGCTGGACAACGTGCGGCGCGCGTCCTGGCTGGCGATGCTGGCCGGGGCGGACTTCATCAAGACCTCGACGGGCAAGGTGACGCCCGCCGCGACGCTGCCGGTCACGCTGGTCATGCTCGAGGCGGTGCGCGACTATCGTGATTTCACCGGCCGGCAGGTCGGGGTCAAGCCGGCCGGGGGGATCCGCACGGAAAAGGACGCCATCAGGTACCTGGTGCTGGTGAACGAGACTGCCGGCGAGGACTGGCTGGACCCGCGGTACTTCAGGATCGGCGCCTCCAGCTTGCTGAACGACCTGCTCATGCAGCGGGAGAGAATGGCGACCGGACGGTATTCCGGTCCCGATTACATGACATTGGACTGATCGGGTGGGTTATGCGTTTTGAGTATTCTCCGGCGCCCGAGTCGCGTGCGATCGTTACGCTGCGTGACTCCTACGGGCTGTTCATCGGGGGGACGTTCGTGCCGGGCAGCTCGGTCTTCAAGACGATCTCGCC
>DATBBI010000077.1:0-6496 GCA_036271115.1 Trebonia sp. | reverse complement strand
GCCTCGTCGGGGCGCGGGAACTTACCCTTTGGTAAGGTGCCCCGTGACCTCTGTGAGCCGTCCGCTGCGCATCGCGCTGCTGTCCTATCGCAGCAAACCGCACTCTGGCGGCCAGGGAGTCTACGTGCGGCACCTGAGCAGGGAGCTCGCCGCTGCCGGGCATCACGTCGAGGTGTTCTCCGGTCAGCCGTACCCGGAACTCGACGACGGCCCGCTGCTGCGCCAGGTGCCGAGCCTCGACCTGTACCGCGACGAGGACCCGTTCCGCACCCCGGGCCGCGACGAGATCAGGGACTGGGCCGACGCGCTCGAAACGGTCATGATGTGGGGCGGGGCGTTTCCCGAGCCGCTGACGTTCAGCATCCGCGCGCTGCGCGCGCTGGCCCGGCGTCCCGGCGACTTCGACGTGGTGCACGACAACCAGGGACTCGGCTACGGGATGCTGGGCGTGCCGCGGCTCGGCCTGCCGATGGTGACCAGCATCCATCACCCGATCACCGTGGATAAGCGGCTGGACCTGGCCGCCAGCAGCCGGCTGCAGCGGCTGAACAAGCGCCGCTGGTACGGCTTCGTCCGGATGCAGGGCCGGGTGGCGCGCCGCGCCGGGCCGCTGATCACGGTCTCCGAGTCGTCAAAGAACGACATCTGCCGGGATTTCCGCGTACGGCGCGACGCGGTGCACATCGTCCCCCTCGGCGTAGACACCCGGCTGTTCCGGCCGCGCGGCGAGGGCGCCGGGCCCAGGGTCCGGGGCCGGATCGTGACCGTGATCAGCGCCGACTCCCCGCTCAAGGGGCTGCCCACGCTGCTGCGCGCGGTGGCGAAGCTGGTCACCGAGCGCGACGTCCACCTGATCGTCGTCGGCACGCCCTCGCCGGCGAGCAGGAAGCAGGCCGCGCAGCTCGACCTCGCCGACCGGGTCACGTTCGTGAGCGGCTTGCCGGACGAGGCGTACGCCCGGATGCTCGCCTCCGCGGAGACCGCCGTGATCCCGTCCATGTACGAGGGGTTCTCGCTGCCCGCGGTGGAGCACATGGCGTCGGGCACGCCGCTGATCGCCAGCCGGGCCGGCGCGCTGCCCGAGGTGACCGGCGACGCCGCCGTGCTGGTGACCCCTGGCGACGCGGAAGAACTCGCCGCCGCGCTCCGCGCGCTGCACGACGGCGAAGCGGCGCGGGCGAGCATGGCGGAACAAGGCCTCGCCAGGGTCGGCGAGCGGTTCGCCTGGCCCGCGGTCGCCGCCGCCACCGTGGCCCTCTACCGGAAGGTGGTCAACGGGGAGCCCGCGTGCTGACGGTTGATTTCACGAAGTTTCCGGTAAATCCAGGTGATCGCATCCTCGACCTCGGCTGCGGCGCGGGCCGGCATGCTTTCGAGGCCTACCGCCGCGGGGCGCACGTGATCGCCGCCGACCTCGACAGCAGCGAACTGACCCCGGTCCGCGGCATGTTCGCCGCCATGCGCGCCGAAGGCGAGGCCGCTTCTCCAGCGGCCGCGGCACCCGTCACCGCGGACGCGACGAGGCTGCCGTTCCCCGACGACTCGTTCGACCGGGTCATCGCCGCCGAGATCCTCGAGCACGTGCCGCGGGACTGGCTCGTGATGGCGGAGATCACGAGGGTGCTGCGGCCCGGCGGGCTCGCGGCGGTCACTGTGCCCGCCTGGCTGCCTGAGCGGGTCTGCTGGGCGCTGTCCAGGGAGTACCACGAGGTCCCCGGCGGGCACGTGCGCATCTTCACCCGCGCCGAGCTCACCGCGAAACTGGCGGGGGCGGGCCTCGAGGTGACCGGCAGCCACCACGCGCACGGCCTGCACTCCCCGTACTGGTGGCTGAAGTGCGCCGTCGGCGTGCACGACGACCGCAACCCCGCCGTCCGCGGCTATCACCGGCTGCTCGTCTGGGACATCATGCGCCGCCCCGCGCTCACCCGGCTCAGCGAGGCGGCGCTCAATCCGCTCATCGGCAAGAGTCTCGTCGTCTACGCGAGAAAGACTTTCATCCAGAACGGGCCCGTGGTTCCCGATGCGGCACACTGAGCCCGGGCGCCCGGCCCGGGCGGCGCCCCCGGACGGCGTCCTGCGGACTGCCCGCTCGATCGCGGCCGCGCAGCGGACGGACGGCGCGATCGGCTGGCCGGACGGGCACGTCGACCCGTGGGACCACGTGGAGTGCGCGATGGCGCTCAGCGCCTGCGGGCTCGCCGGGCCTGCGCGGCGCGCCTACCGCTGGCTGCGGGACACTCAGCGCCCTGACGGGTCGTGGCCGCGGACGACCGGCGGCCCCGGCGCGGCGGGCGCCGCCGCGGTCGCCGACCACGCCGCGGAGAGCCACCACGCCGCCTACGTCGCGGTGGGCGTGTGGCATGAGTTCCTCGTGACGGGCGACGAGGGCTTCACCACGGCGATGTGGCCGGCGGTGCGCGACGCGATCGGCTGGGTGCTCGGGCTGCAGGTGCCGCGCGGCGAGGTCGCCTGGGAGCGCGACGCGGCCGGCGAGCCCGGAGAGTTCGCGCTGCTGTCCGGCTGCTCCAGCATCCTGCAGGGGCTGCGCTGCGCGATCGCGCTCGCCGACCTGGCGGGTGAGCCGCAGCCCGACTGGGAGTTCGCCGCGGTCCAACTCGGCCACGTGCTCGCCCGCCACCCTGAGTCGTTCGCGGACAAGAGCCGCTTCGCGATGGACTGGTACTACCCGGTGCTCGGCGGCGCGCTGCGCGGCGGCGCGGCCGCCGCGCGGCTGGCCGCCGGCTGGGACACGTTCGTCGTGCCCGGCCTCGGCGTCCGGTGCGTCAGCGACCAGTCGTGGGTGACGGTCGCGGAGACCAGCGAGCTCGTGCTCGCGCTGGACGCCTGCGGCCTGCGCCAGCAGGCCGCCGAGCTGTTCGCCGTGACCGGCAGGCTGCGGCACGACGACGGCTCCTACTGGACCGGCTGGCAGTTCGCCAACGAGGCGCACTTCCCCGCCGAGCGCAGCAGCTGGACCGCCGCCGCCGTGGTGCTCGCCGCCGACGCGCTGACCGGTTTCAGCGGCGGCGCGGCGGTCTTCCGCGACATTCCCGCCCCGCTCGATCTCGGCCCGTCGGCGGATCCCGAGGCCTGCGGCTGCGCCCCGGTGACCGTCACACCCTGACGGAGGTTCGTTCCAGGACGCGCAGCGAGCCGACGTGGCGGACCTCGGTGAACGCGCCGGAGTCCAGGGCCCGCCGGTAGACGCGGAACGGCGCCTGGCCGCCGTCGGCGGGATCGGGAAAGACGTCGTGGATGGCCAGCGCGCCGCCCGGCGCGACCCAGGGCGCCCATCCCTCGTAGTCGGCCTGCGCGGCGGCGTCGGTGTGCCCGCCGTCGATGAACAGCATGCCGAGCGGCGTCCGCCACAGCCGCGCCACGTCCACGGACCTGCCGACGATCGTGACCACGTCGTCCTCGACGCCCGCCGCGGCCAGCGTGGCCCGCAGCCGGGGCAGCGTGTCGAGCCGGCCGGTCACCGGGTCGACCAGGGTGGCGTCGTGGTACTCCCAGCCGGCCTGGTGTTCCTCGGAACCCCGGTGGTGGTCCACGGTCACCACCTGCTGCCGCACCCCGCGCGCCCGCGCGGCGCGCACCCCGGCGGCCAGGTAGATCGCCGACTTGCCGCAGTAGCTGCCCAGCTCGAGCACCGGCCCGGCCGTCGCGTAGGCCTCCGCAGTCTCAGACAGCGCCAGCCCCTCAGCGGCCGGCATGAACCCCGTGGCAGCCTCCGCCGCCTTCAGCAGTTCCGCGTCCACCCGCGCTACATCCGGTTCAGCATCGCGAGCGCCAGCCGGGCCGACGGGCGGCCGACGAGGTCGGAAAACGAGATCTCGCTGCGGCACATCTTGACGAAGACGCGCCAGCCCTTCGGCGTGCCCAGGCCGGCGTGGAAGCTCCCCGGGTGCCGCGTAAACGCGGACATCAGCACCCGGCCGGCGCGCATCTCCGGCACCAGGGTCGCGGTCACCGCGGCCGGGTACTCCGCCAGCGAGGCTTCCTCCGCCGCGGGTGAGCCTGCCACCGCCGCCTTGGCGGCGGTCTCGCCGGCCAGCGCGCCGGACCGCAGCGCGAAGCTGATGCCCTCCCGAGTCCACGGCTCGAGCAGCCCGGCCGCGTCCCCGGCCACGAGCACCCGGCCGCGGCGCAGCGGCGACCCCTCGGTCCGGCACCGCGTGAGATGCCCGGAGTCCTGCACGGCCTCGTAGCCGGCCAGGCCGAGCCGGCCGGTGAACTCGCGCAGGTACTCCCTGGTGGCCGCCCCGTTCCCGCGCGCGGCGATGACCCCGACCGTCAGCACGTCGCCCTTGGGGAAGACCCAGCCGTAGGACGCCGGGATCTCCCCCCAGTCGAGCACCACTCGCCCGGCGAACCTGCGGCCGACCGGTTCCGGCACCGCGATCTCCAGTTCGAGCCCGAGGTCAACCTGGGCGAACTCCGTGCCCACGTGCCGGGCAGTGATGCCGGACGAGCCATCCGCGCCGATAATCACCTTCGCGGACACAGCGGACCCGTCGGCCAGCCGGGCGCTGGCGCTGTCTCCCGCCTGGTCGACCGCTCGCACCAGCGCCTGCTGCCGCAGCACCGCGCCCTGCTGCTGCGCGTGGTGCGCGAGCGCCGCGTCGAATTCCGCCCGCGTCACCATCGCCAGCAGCGGCTCGCGCTCTGACCGGGTGAGCTCCCTGCGCCCGCGCAGGGTGAACGTGACGGACCGGATCTGGTCCCTGGCCGGCAGCTCGATCTGCCCCGCGACGGCGCCGAGCGACGCCCCGATCAGGCCGCCGCCGCACGTCTTGTACCTGGGATGTTCCGCGCGCTCGAGGATGACCGTCCGCGCCCCGGCCGCGGCCGCCGCGCTCGCGGCGGCCAGCCCGGCGGGGCCGCCCCCGACGACCGCGACATCCCACTCCGCACGTTCGCTTTGCCGCACCTCAGCAGCCTACGCGGATCCCGGACGGGTGAACTGGCCGAGGAAGAGCGGCAGGCCGGATGCCGTGTCGGCGATCAGGAACAGGAACGGCCGGTCGAAGACCAGCTGGACGTCCGGCTGCGGCTTGCGCATGACCGCCATCATGGCGAAGACCGCCGCCGTCGCCGCGGCGGCCTCGGTGCCCTCCTCCGCGACGTCGACGTACGCCTTGTGCACCACGGCGCTGATGTACAGCGGCTCGTCCGCGATGCCGCTGAAGTCGGCGGCGCCGGTGAAGGCGGCGCGCACGCCGAGCGCCTGGAGCGTGTCCTTCAGCTGGAACGAGGCCTCGGCGCGGAAGCGCGGCAGGCTGAGGTCCACGAGCGCTTCTGACCCGGATGAGAGCAGCCCGTCGAGCAGCGCGCCGACGCCGCCCGCGCCGGCCAGCCCTCCGGTGAACTCGCTCAGCGGCCCGTCAGGGAGCACCACGGCCATGGCCAGGGAGCCGCCGCGGTACGGCAGCAGCACGGCCTCCCAGCCGTCGCCGCGGTGATAGGCCAGCCGCTCCTGGAGATGCATCATGTCGACGGGAGAAGGCCCCGTACGTTCAGGATAAAAATCTCTCTTCTTCGTGTCCTTGGCGGGGAACTGATGCACCCAGAGTGCCTTCAGGTAGACGGCGTTGGTCAGCACCAGACGGGTCGCAGGATCGATCGCGCCCCGGGGGATCAGGCCGGTGATCTTGCCGGCGGTCTGTTCCGCGATTTCGTCGTTGATGGCCTGCCGCGCCGCCTCCGGCGCGGTCAGGAAGTCACAGCGCTCGACGGAGACCGTGGCGGCCAGCTGGCGGAGGAACTCTTCCCTGACGTGGACGGACTCCTCCAGCCACATCACGTTGGGCGCGCGGAAGGTGAGGTCGTCGCCGGAGTGGATTGCGGCGAGCTGGCCGAGCCCGTCGGCGGCGGCCTCCGGGCCGGGCAAGTGCAGCGCCGTGGCCAGCTCCGCGGCGGTGTCCCCCCGGGCGCCGACCAGCGCCATCCGTAGCGCTGCCGCGATCGACGCCGGGGAGAACACCAGGCTGCCCGGTCCCGCGAGCTTGAGGTACAGGTCTGTGCCGAACGCCGCGTCGGCTCGCACTGGCTCGGCGATACTCGTCATCGAGCGCCTCCCGTTCAGTAGGCGAGAACCTCCAGCCGGCTGAGGGCTTCCTCCAGTATCTCCTGGCGCTTGCAGAAGGCGAACCGGACCTGGGTGCGCCCGGCCTCCTTGTCGTCGTAGAACACCGCGCTCGGGATCGCCACCACGCCCGCCCGCTCCGGCAGGCCGAGGCAGAACTCGACGGCGTCCTTCTCGCCGAGGCTCGCGATGTCGGTCGTGATGAAGTACGTGCCGTCGGGCTGGTAGACCTCGAAGCCGATGTCGCTGAGCCCTTGCGCCATCAGGTCACGCTTCGCCTGCAGGTCGCTGGCGAGGGTAGCGAAGTACTCGTCGGGAAGTCGCAGGGCCTCGGCGACCGCGTACTGGAACGGGCCGCTGGCGACGAAGGTGAGGAACTGCTTCGTGGTGCGCACCGCGTTGACGATC
>DATBBI010000076.1:0-10151 GCA_036271115.1 Trebonia sp. | reverse complement strand
CAGCTCACGGAACACCGGCTCGCCGTCATCCACGAAAATGTCCCCGACCGGCTTGCCTGCCGCGGCCGCCACCAGGTCGTCGGTGTCGGCGAACGGCACGCCGAGTTCGGCGGCGAGCAGCGCGCCCACCGATGACTTCCCCGCCGACGGCGGGCCGATCAGCACGATGACCGCGCCGGACCCAGGCGCGGTCACGAGATCACCAGCGACTTCAGGTATCCCTCGGCGTTCCTGCGCAGCTCCTCCACCGAGTCGCCGCCGAACTTCTCCGTCGCCGCCTCGGCGAGCACCAGCGCCGCCATCGCCTCGGCGACCACGCCCGCCGCGGGCACCGCGGTCACGTCGCTGCGCTGGTTGATTGCCTTGGCGGGCTCACCGGTCGACACGTCCACGGTCTCCAGGGCGCGCGGCACGGTGGAGATCGGCTTCATCGCCACCCGCACCCGCAGCACGTCACCGGTTGACATGCCGCCCTCGACGCCGCCGGCCCTGTTCGTGCGCCGGCGCACCCCGTCCGGCGCGAGGAAGATCTCGTCGTGCGCGCCGGATCCGCGCCGCCCCGAGGTCACGAACCCGTCGCCGAACTCCACGCCCTTGATCGCCTGCACCGACATCAGCGCCCCGGCGAGCCGCGCGTCGAGCCGCCGGTCCCACTGGGTGAAGCTGCCCAGTCCCGGCGGCAGCCCGTACACGAGCACCTCCACCACGCCGCCGAGCGTGTCGCCGTCCCTGCGCGCCGCGTCCACCTCGGCGACCATCGCGGCGCTCGTGTCCGCGTCGGCACAGCGCACCGGGTCGTCGTCGATCCGTGCCAGGTCCTCAGGGACAGGCGGCGGCGCGTCGTCCGGCACGGCCACGGCGCCGAGCGCCACCACGTGCGACACGATCCGCACGCCGAGCGCCTGGTCGAGCAGGCGCCTGGCGACCTCGCCAAGCGCGACCCGCGCCGCGGTCTCCCGCGCGCTGGCCCGCTCGAGGATCGGCCTGGCGTCGGTGTGCCCGAACTTCTGCATGCCCGCGAGGTCGGCGTGCCCCGGCCGCGGCCTGGTCAGCGGCGCGTTCCGCGCCTGGTCCGCCAGTTCCCCTGCGTCAACCGGGTCCGGCGCCATGACCGTCTCCCACTTGGGCCACTCGGTGTTGCCCACCCGGATCGCGACCGGCCCGCCCAGCGTGACGCCGTGCCGCACGCCGCCGGTGAGCTCCACCTCGTCCTGCTCGAACTTCATCCGCGCGCCGCGCCCGTACCCGGCGCGCCGCCGCGCGAGCGCCGCCGCCACGTCACCGCTGGTGATCCGCACCCCCGCGGGGACGCCATCGCAGATCGCCACGAGCGCCCGCCCGTGCGACTCGCCCGCGGTCAGCCACCGAAACATGCTGTTCACCCTACAGTCAGCGCGCCCGGGTGCCGTACGGCGCAGCCATTGCGCGGACGCACCGTTCCCCGGGGACATCAGCACCACTTTGGAGCAGAACCCTGCGCTTTTCTTGCTGTTATCAGCGTTTTGGCGTGGGTTTCTGCTCCAAAGTCGCGAGGCACCGGCCCCTCGGGGGCGACCGTAACGACTTAGGGACAGTAAATTACACTTTTCTTGCTGTTATCACGCTCTACGCGTTACTTTCTGTCCCTAAGTCGCGGGGCAGCTGCTGGCGGCCCGCGCGCGGCGAGTCATGGGGGGCGGGAGTCAGCCGCGTACGTTCGGGATAAGGATGTTCTTATTTCTATGCCGCGGCGGAGGCGGGGAGCCAGGCGCATCGCTATCTGGCTGGCCGCTTCGCGGGCTTCGGCCATATCCCCTGTCGCGAGGGTGACCGTCAGGTCGGCGTCGCGGCCGCCGGGCTCGAGGGTAAAGCCGCTGGTGACGGCCTCGATCTCGGCGCGGATGTCCGGGTCTTCGTGCGGCAGCGGCGGCGGCTCGCCGTTCGCGAGCGCGGTGAGCCTGGCACCCTCGACGACGAGCTGCACCGGGCCCGCCACGTCGATCACCGCCGCGTCGGCCTCGGCGCGTGCCGCCGCCCACACGCTGCGGGCGGGTACCGGGACCGGGCGGGCATCCGCCCTCCACCGCCGGAGAGACTCGGTGCCGGTGAACGCGATGATCGCCGTGCGCCCGTCGTTGCCGATCAGCGTCGGGAGCGCCATTTCGGTTTCCTTCTCCGCGCCGTCCTCGCCGGCCTCGGCCAGCACGGCGACGACAGGGACGAGCAGCCTGGCAGTCGCGAGCGCGGTCAGCACAGCGTGCTCGCTGCCGGTGCCGTCGGCGAATGCGGCGAGCGCCGCCTGGACAGCCGACTCGGCATCACCCCTGTCTCCCGTGGGCTTGCTGATGCGCATGCAGCGACTTTACCGGTGTTTTGTTAACCAGGCAGTCGCAGCTCGACTGCAAAGAGTAATTGATGCCACGAAAGTGCACTTTACGCCCGCTATTGCCCGATCTCCACGGCAGAATCGGTTGAGCGCACATTGCCGGATGTGGGAACCTCGTGACCTGCGGCGACGTACAGGCCTTCTGACCAGACCGGATGTGCGGACCACAGGTATCGGCGTTAGCGGGAAGGAGCGTCCGTGGGTTCGGCGTCACGCGAGTCTGCACAGCCTGCGCGCATCCTTCCCGGCACGCCCATGCGGAAGGTTATACCGCCGCGGATGGTCGGCCCGTACATGAACGGGCAGCGCGGCGTGATCGCCGGATATGTGCACCGTGTGCGTGACGTGGTGTTCCGCAACACGGCAGACGCGTTCTACGCGCTGGGCCTAGGCTACGAAGGGTCGGACTTCAAGTCCGACATGAGCGAGATGTACTTCCTGTGCTGGCAGGCCAGGGAGATCGACGGATACGTCCCCGTGACGTCACGCGGCCCGGCTGAAGCGGTTGAGTTCTACCTGGAGCCGATACAGATACCTGTTGGCACCACCCTCTGCCGGTTGGCAGACAGCGGCGAGGAGCCGGTCGCCCGGTATGACGGGCTGGCCTGGCGGCGGACCGCGAGGGAGGGGTGAGACATGCGTTACCGGCTGATGGCGTCCTACCTCGGCGCTTCCTATCAGGCCGCCGTCGGCCCTTCGGACCGCGACGTCACCCTCTTCGCCGCTCCCCCGCCGCCGGAAGAGCACGGCTTCTCCCCCGCCCCCGGCGGGGTCTGGCGCAAGCAAGTCCGGCTGGGCGAGCTCGACGCGCTGTGGGAATCGCGGCCGATCGGGTCGTACCACGGCGAGCCGTGCCTGGTGCTTGACGACCTTGGCGACCGGCTGCACATCGTCTACCTGGGCATGGAGGAGCGGCGGGCCGGACAGCTCGGCTACTGGCAGGTCGATCGCGGTGTGTTCGAGGTCGTGGTGCCGCGCGCCGAGGTGACGGACCTGGCCGAGGAGCGGCATGAGTTCCCGATCACGCTGCTGCTGTCATCGCTGCCGCGCGCGCTGAGCGCTGGTGACCCCGGCCGTGCGGCCGGCGGCGGGCAGGGACCAGCGAACGGGCAGCTCGCGGGAGCCGGGCACGGCCCGGGGAACGGGCATCACGGGGGAAGCGGCCAGGGGCCGGCGAAGGGGCAGCTAAGCAGTCAGGGCCCGGCAAACGGGCAGCTTGCGGGGGGCGGCATGGGTCAGGGGAACGGACAGCTTGCCGGAAGCGGCAAGGGGCCAGGGAACGGGCATGCTCCCGGCGGCGCTCCTGCAGCGGGCGGCGGCCCCGCGGGGGGACCGCCGGCGCGGGGCGGTCAGCCAGCGGCGGGCGGGATGCCACCCGCGGGCGGACCGCCGGCGCGCGTACAGCCGGCCGGAGGCGGCGCGCCGGCGCGAGGCGGCCAGGATCGCCCGCTCGCCGCCCAGTACCAGCCGCCGGCCAGCGCGCCGCAGCCACCAGGGTTCCAGCCCCAGCAGCTGCCGGGTTCCCAGCAGCCGCCAGGGTCCCAGCAGCCGCAGGCGCAGCAGGCGCGCGCCGGCCAGCAGCCACAGGGCAATCAGCAGGCAGCGCAGCAGGCGCAAGCACCCCATCAGCCGCAGTCTGCGCAGCAGGTGCAGGCTGCGCAGCAGGTGCAGGCCGCGCCGCAGCCGGGCAGTCAGCCGCCCGCGGCCGCCGTCGCGTGGCATGGCTCGCCGGCCTCGGATGGCGCGTGGTACTACCAGGCGCCGGACAACGGCATCGTCGGTGAGAACGGCGCGCAGCCATACGGCGCGGCAAACGGGAACGGAACCGGCCCGCTGCCCAACGGGTACGGGACCAGCCCGCAGAACGGATACGGGAGCGGCCCCCAGAACGGGTACGGTCAGCCGCCAGGCGGCATTCCGCAGGCACCGGTCAACAGCCTGGCCGTCAGCGTGCCCCCGTACCCTTCAGCCGCGTCGCAGCAGGTGCTGCCTGCGCCGGCGCCGGCGCCGCCCGCGCAGTCGTTCGAGCCCGTTCCGCCAGCCCAGGCCGACCAGCAGGGCGCCGCTGTGCAGCAGAACCCCCGCTTCCAGCAGCCTCCGGCTGTCCAGCAGAACCCCCCCGTCCAGCAGAACCCCCCCGTCCAGCAGAACCCGACTGGCCCAGCGGGCCAGCAGGTCATGTCGGCCAACCAGCTTCCCACGGCCCGCCAGCCTGGGACGTCTCAGCAGTTCACCGGGGCGCCTCAGCAGTTCGCGACGGCTCAGCAGCCCGGGGCTGTTCAGCAGCCGGTGATGGTTCAGCAGCCCGGCACCGTCCAGCAGCCTGAGGCTATCCAGCAACCCGGCAGCATCCAGCAGCCCGCAGCCGTCCAGCAGCCCGGGACCATTCAGCAGCCCGGGGCCGTCCAGCAACCCGGGGCCGGTCAGCAACCCAGCAGTGCCCAGCCCGGAACCGTGCAGCTGCCCGCGGCCCAGCAGCTACCGCCGGCGCCGCAACTGCCGGCCGAGCAGCAGTTCGGGGCGGGCCAGCAGTTCGGGGCGGGCCAGCAGTTCGGGGTAGGGCAGCAGCCGCCGCAGCAGTTGCCTGCGGATCCGCAGTACCAACTGCCTCAAGCGCCCCAGCAGCCGCAATCGATGCAGCAAGTGCCGCTAGCGCCGCCGCCGACGCTGGGCCAGCCGGTCCCGCAAGTGCAGCAAGCGCCGCTGCCGCAGGCGCAGCAGCCCGTGCCCCAGCCGCCGCCCCCGTCATCACAGGCTCTGGCAGCACCGTGGGAGACGGCTCCGTGGGACACCGCGACTCCCTCGGCCATGCCCGAACCGTCTATGCCCCCGCCGTCTCTGCCGGCGCCGGGCTCGCCCGCGCCCGTTCTGCCCGTGGCCAGCCCGCTGCCCGAACCAGAACCGATGCCCGCTCCGCCGGGCCCCGGCATGCTGGTGGCCGACGCGGGGACCGCGGCACCACCAGCACCGCCCGCACCGCCACAGCCGCTCACCCCCGCTCCCGCCGAGCCTGCTGCCGCGCCGCAGGCCACACTGCCGGTCGCGCCGCCGCCGCCGCCCAGCGGGGCCTCCTCCCTGCTGAGGTACCTGCCAGCCGCCGTCAAGGGCCGCCGCGCGGCGCGCAAACCGCGGCTCGCCATGTCCGCGGTCTTCGCTGATCTCGTGGATATGGCGGACATCCCGCGGTCCGCCTATGCGGTCGACGAAGAAGTGACCGGAGCCATGTGCCTTTTCAAGACCGACGGCGGCTATGAGGTGTTCAGCTGCGCCGAAGACGCCAGGCACGAGGTCCGCTTCTTCGAAGATGAGGAAGCGGCGTATTTCTACCTGTTCGGGGTGCTGGCAGCGGAAGCCGTGCGGCACGGCCGGCTGAGCCCGCACCGTGACTGAGCCCGCTACCAGCGACGATTCACCAATACATTGCCGAAAACTTACATGGTCGCGTGCTAAGGGCCGCTAAGGCTAAAGTGATACCGTCGGCGGGGCTGACGGTCCCCCGCTCCCCAAGCAGCCCCGCCGACCCATCCCCGCTGGCACTTCCGGTTCCTGACCGCCGCTAACACCACTGCGAGCCACAAACCAGGACTACAGCATGGGCAGCAGGAATGGCCAAGTGTGACCTCTTGAAACGCGTTTCGCTTACATATCGTTCGCCACGAAAAAAGCGAAATTCGGGGCCGCAAGAGTCAAAATCGCGACTCGAATTAGTAAACGAATCCGGCCGCTGCGGGCACCGGCTGAGCGACGGAGTAGGGTGCACGCGTGACCACTGGGCAGCACCCCGCGGCCGCCCAAGGGGCCCCCGGCCCCCCGGGCGCACCAGCCGAGGCAGCGGGCATCGCGAGCCTTGCGGTGCGTGACCTGCTGCACGGTCCGCAGCAGGCGGGCCAGGTGCTTGCCGTCTTCCAGGGAATGCTCGTCGTGGCATTCCCCGGCGCGCCCCGCGAGCCGCGAGTTATGGCCATTTCCGCGCCGGACGCGGTCCGGCTGCCTAATGCGATCATCGCGGGCATTCCCACGGCTGCTCTCGCGGTGACCGTGCCCGCCGGGCCCGCCGCGCGTTCGGCGACCGGGCCGCAGAAGGCGCTGAAAAAAGCCGTCAAGACGACGGAACCACACGACGGCTCTGCTATCGCGGGCGGCGGCTGGGTCCGCATCGGCGGCACCCTGAACGTGCAGGCACGCCGCTGGTGGGACCCGTCACCGGTTTTCGGCCCGCTGTCTCGCGCGCGACTGGATCAGGGCGCGGCCGTGCTGTCGCGAGTGTGCCGGCAGGGGGTGCCGGGGCCAGCGCTGGCGGATCACGAGGCGGTGCAGACGCTCGCGGCGTGCTGCGCGGCCGGCGATCTGGCCGGCTCCGTCGAGCAGGCCGAACATCTCGTCGGTCTCGGCGCGGGCATCGTCCCCGCCGGGGACAGCGTGCTGTGCGGCCTGCTGCTCGCGCTGCGCCTGCTCGGCGGCGCGATCACAGGCGGGAGCCGGGCCGTGTGGCTGGCGGACTGGCTGAGCGCCGCCGTCACCAGTTACGCCTCAGAACGGACTACGCCGCTGGCCGCGTCCCTGCTGCACTGCGCGGCACGAGGGCAGGCGTCGGCCGAGGCCGCCGCGGTGCTGCACGGCGTGGCCGGGGAGGATCCGGTGGAACCCGCCGCGCGCAGGCTGCTCACCGTCAAGGCGGCGGCCGCCCTCGGCACCGCCGACCTGGCCTGGGGAATGGTGGCCGGCTGCCGCGCCGCGCAGGCGCTGTCCGTATCCTGAGTCGCATGACGATCCCGCTGACGGGCACTCAGCACGAGATCGAGGCCGGCGATTACCGCGCCATCATCACCGAGCTCGGCGCTGGGCTGCGGGAACTCGAGCACAGCGGGACGCCGCTGGTCACAAGCTACGACCCCGACCAGCTGCCGCCGCACGGCGCCGGCCAGCTGCTGTCCCCGTGGCCGAACCGCGTCGCCAACGGCCGGTACACCTTCGACGGCGCCGGATACCAGCTCGCGCTCTCCGAGCCTGCCCACGGCAACGCGATCCACGGCCTGACCCGGTGGACGCCGTGGACGCGCACCGCGCACGAGCGCAGCGAGGTGACGCTGCGCAGCGTGCCGCACGGCCAGCAGGGCTACCCGTTCGCCGTCCAGGTTGACGCGACGTACCGGCTGGACGCGCAGTCGGGCCTGCACGTCACCGTCACCGCGGTCAATAAGGGCAGCCGCCCGGCGCCGTGGGGCGTCGGGCACCACCCGTACCTGACCGTGCCGACGCCAGTCGTCGACGACTGCGAGCTGACGCTGCCCGCCGACCACTGGCTGCCAGCCGACGAGCGCGGCATCCCGTCCGGGGCGCCGGAAAACGTGGCCGGGACCGATTTCGACTTCCGCGCCGCGCGGAAGCTCGGCGGCACCCGGCTCGACCACGCGTTCACCGGCCTGCGCAGGGAGGCGGACGGCCTGGCCTGGGTCCGGCTGTCGGCAGTCGGCGCGACCACCGGCGTGTGGGCGGATGAGGGCTACCGCTGGCTGCAGGTCTTCACCGGCGACACGCTCGAGCCGGAGCACCGCAGGACCGCGCTGGCCGTGGAGCCGATGACGTGCCCGCCGAACGCGTTCGTCACCGGCGAGGACCTGCTGGTGCTGCAGCCAAAGGAAACCGTCAGCTGCCGGTGGGGCATCAGGACTTTTCTTCCGAACGTACGGTAGCGACTCCACGGACCCGCGCCAGGTCTTCCGCGGTGTCGATGTCGTCGGGGCTGCCCGTGTCGCCGCACTCGACCTGCGTGACAAGCTCGGCGTAGGCCTGCAGGAAGGCCCGAGCCCCGGTGTCCCCGGTGGCCATCTGGAGCACCACCGGCCAGTACTCGCGGGCGATCAGCACCGGATTGCGTGGCTCGCCGTCGTAGGCGGCGACCGCGACGGGCGCCCCGTCCCGGTAAGCACCAATCAGCCGCCGCACCGACCCGGGCCCGACCAGCGGCTGATCCGCCAGCGCGATAACCGCGGCCGCGACGTCTGTTTCTGTCAGCGCGCGCAGGCCCGTTGCCAGCGACGATCCCATGCCGGTGCTCCAGTCCGGGTTGTGCACGGCCAGCGCCTCCGGGATCATCACGGGGACGGCCCCGGTCACGAGAATCACCGGGTCCGCTCCCCCGTCCTGCAGCATCGCGACCCCGCGCTGGGCGAGCGTCTCGCCGCCGAGTTCCACTAGCGCCTTTGGCTGCCCCAGCCGGGATCCCGACCCGGCAGCCAGCAATATCCCCGCCACGCGCTCTGTCACGCCCCAACCGTACGCCACGTCGCCGCCCGCGCACCGCCCGATCTGCCCCGCCGGCACGGTAACTCCTGACACAAGAGCCTCTGGGGTTGGCTTTGTTGGCGTGGTGACCACAATCCAGGTCGAGTGACCGGTCACAAGTGGTCATAGCGCCAACAAAGCGTCGCGGAGCCAACAAGGCGATGCGCGTCGAAACTCGGTGGCCTGGTGCGCGGGGCCGCTCATAGGCTGGGGATGTGATCCCTACTGCGCATCTGCTGGCGTTTACCGTGACCGCGTTCGTGCTGATCGCGATTCCCGGGCCGAGCGTGCTGTTCACGGTCAGCCGGGCGATCACGCTCGGGCGCGGGGCCGGGGTGGCCACCGTGGCCGGCAATACCGTCGGCGCCTTTACGCAGGTGGTGGCCGTGGCGTTCGGGATCGGCCCGCTCGTCGAGCAGTCCGTCGCCCTGTTCACCGTGCTCAAGCTGGCCGGGGCGGCATACCTGGTGTTCCTCGGCGTGCAGGCGATCAGGCACCGCCAGTCGCTGGCCGAAGCGCTCGGCGCGACGATCGAGCGGAAGACCGCGACCAGGATCGTGATCGACGGGTTCACCGTCGGAGTCACCAACCCCAAGGTGATCGTGTTCTTCGCCGCGATGCTGCCGCAGTTCGTCGACCGCCAGGCCGGTAACGTGCCCGTGCAGATCATCGCGCTCGGCGCGATCTTCGCCGGGATCGCGCTGATCAGCGACAGCACGTGGGCGCTGGCGGCGGGGACGGTCCGCAACTGGCTGGGCCGGTCGCAGCGGCGGCTAGAGCTTATCGGCGGGATCGGCGGCCTGGCGATGATCGGCATCGGCACCCGGCTGGCGCTCACCGGCCGCAACGACTGAGCCTGGACGGCGAGCGACCTCAGGCGTGCGCTGACTCGTGGTGGATGCGGCCTTCGGTGTCGGTGAGGGCATGGCCGGTGCCGCCCCAGCGGAGCTGGATCAGCTCGGCCGCGATCGACACGGCGGTTTCCTCTGGCGTGCGGGCGCCCAGGTCTAGCCCGATCGGGGAGCGCATCCGCGCTAGTTCCTCCTCGGTCATCCCGACGGCGCGCAGCCGCTCCAGGCGGTCCTCGTGGGTGCGCCGCGAGCCCATCGCGCCGATGTAGCCCGCTGGAGTGCGGAGCGCTACCTCGAGGACGGGCACGTCAAACTTCGGGTCGTGGGTGAGCACGCAGATCACGGTCCGAGCGTCCACCTCGACACCGGCAAGGAACCGGTGCGGCCAGTCGACGATCACTTCGTCGGCGTCGGGGAACCGGGACTTGGTGGCGAAGATCGGCCGGGCGTCGCACACGGTCACGTGGTAACCGAGGAACTTGCCGACCCGCGCGACGGCCGCCGCGAAGTCGATCGCGCCGAACACCAGCATCCGCGGCGGCGGCGCGAACGAGTTCACGAACACGGCCAGCTCGTCGCCGCGCCGCTCGCCGTGCTCGCCGTAGCGGCGCACCCCGGTCAGGCCCTGCGCGAGCATGCCGCGCACGTCG
>DATBBI010000075.1:0-4685 GCA_036271115.1 Trebonia sp. | reverse complement strand
GCGGGAACCTGCTGCAGCTCAACGGGAACACCCCCGGCTACGGCTGGTGGAACCTGGTCCAGAACCTGTTCTTCCCGCTGCTGCTCGCCTGCTGGCTGGGCTCGCTGGCCGGCCAGGCGCTCAGCTTCCGGCGCTCGTCGGGGATGCGCCGCCAGCAGCTGAAGTGGCTATTGGCCGGGTCGGCCGTCGCCCTGGTTGGCATCGCGCTCGGGATCGTGCTCAGGGGCCTGCCCTGGCTGAGCGGCGCGTTCGGCGCGATCGGCTTCCTCGCGGTCCCGGTGAGCATCGGCGTAGCCGTCTTGCGGTACCGGTTGTTCGACATCGACAGGATCGTCTCCCGCACGCTGGCGTACGCGATCGTGACCGGCCTGCTCGTCGGCGTGTACGCGGGGCTGGTGCTGCTCACCACCGAGGTGTTCGGGTTCCGCACGCCGGTCGCGGTGGCCGCGTCGACGCTGGCCGCGGCGGCGCTGTTCAGCCCCGTGCGGCGCCGGGTGCAGCGCCTCGTGGACCGGCGCTTCAACCGGGCCCGCTACGACGCCGAGACCACCGTCGCCGCGTTCGCGGACCGGCTCAAGGACGCGGTGGACCTCGACGCGGCCCGCGACGACCTGGCTCAGACGGTCCACGAGGCCCTGGAGCCCGCGCACCTGTCAGTGTGGGTCAGCCCCCGGTAAGCGAGCTAGCCCACCGCGGCGTCGATCAGCGGCACCAGGCTGGCCACGTCGTCGTCGGGCGCGGCGAGCAGCACGCCGCTGACCAGCGGGCGGGCCTTGCCGAGCAGCTGCGCGGCCAGGTCGACGCCCACGGCGCGGGCCGTGCCGCGGCCCGCCTTCTCCAGCGCGTCCAGCGTGTCGGCGGGCATCGTCACCCCCGGCACCTCGTGGGCCAGGTAGTCGGCCTCCTCGAACGAGCGCAGCGCGCTGACGGACAGCAGCAGCGGCACGCCCGTGCCGTCCAGCGCCGCCACCAGCCGTGACAGCGACTCGAGCTCGTAGACGGGCCGGCTGATCAGGAACTGCGCGCCGGCCCTGATCTTGGCGTGCGCGCGGGCGATCTCCGCCTCCGGGTCGCGTGCGCCCGGGTTGACCCGTGCCCCGATGCAGAACGACGTCCCTGCGGTCAGCGCCAGCCCGTTGGAGTCGCGCCCGGCGTTGAGCCCGGCGAGCAGCGCGGTCAGCCCGACCGAGTCCACCTCCCAGGTGCCGTCCACCGCCGGGTAGTCGCCGAGCACCGGCGGGCTGCCCGTGGTCGACACGACGGAACGGATCCCGAGCGCGTGCGCGCCGAGCAGGTCGGCCTGCAGCGACATGATCGTCTTGTCCCAGGTGGTGACCGTGGCGATCGTCTCCACGCCGACCCGCTGCTGCAGCTGCAGCGCCATGTTCAGCGAGTCCATGTGGGTGCGCGCGTTCTCCCGCGGCTGCACCACGACCAGCCCGATGCCATTCGCCTGCAGCACGGCCGCGGCCTGGTCGCTGTCGCCGGCCCAGCCGCCGGCGGGCGGGGTCAGCGCGGCCCCGACCACGAAGCGGCGCGCGGCCAGCTGCTCGGCCAGCGATCCCGCGCCGTGGACCTCGGCGGTACGCGGCCGCCGCTCCGCGGCGGACACTCGCGGCGCCGCCGACGCCGCGCCGCGGGTGCGCACCCCCTCGGCGGCGGCCCTGATGTGCGTCGGCGTGGTGCCGCAGCACCCGCCGACCAGCGTGATCCCGGCGTCGGCGAACCGGCCCAGGTACCTGGCGAAGTAACCGCCGTCGATGCTGAACTCGAACGTGCGCGGCCCGACCCGGCGCGGCTGCCCCGCGTTCGGCTGGGCGCTGACCGGCACCGCCGAGTACCGCACCAGGTCCTCGGCGACGACCAGCATCCGCTGCGGCCCGACCGTGCAGTTGGTGCCGATCATCGCGACCGGCATCGCGCTGAGCACGGACGCGACCTCGCGCGGCGTCTCGCCGCCGAGCGTGTGCGCGTCGTCGGCGAACGTGGCCTGCGCGATCAGCGGCACGTCGGTCACCGACGCGGCTACCGACACGGCCTCGACCAGCTCGTCCAGGTAGCCGAACGTCTCCAGGATCAGCAGGTCAATGCCACGGTTCCCGTCAGGAGGGCCGGCCACGAGGGCCAGGATCTGCTCGCGCAGCACCTCCATCCGCTCGGCCGACCCGACCCGGCGGCGCTGCAGCGCGGTGACCGCGGGCGACACCGAGCCGGCGACGAGCACGGTGCGGTCCGCCCGCGAGGCGGCCGCGCGGGCCAGGCGCACCCCGGACTTGTTGATCTCGTCCACCTTGTCGGGGAACCCGTGGTCGCCGAGCCACAGCCGATTCGCGCCGAACGTGTTGGCCTGGATGATGTCCGCGCCCGCGCTCAGGTAGCTGTCGTGGATGGTCTCCACCAGGCCCGGCTCGGACAGGTTCAGCTCGGGCAGCGACCTGTCGAGCGCCGCCCCGGCGGCGTGCAGCATCGTGCCCATCGCGCCGTCGCCGACGAGCACCCGCTCCCCGGACAGCAGCCGCCGCGCGGTCTCTGTCGAGGCGGGCCCCGTAGCAGAGGTCCCCGTTGAATCAGTCACTATTGCGCCTCCGGCAACGCGTCGAGGATCTCCAGCGCCACTTGCGCGATCAGCCGGTCCCTGTAGTTGTCCAGCCGCAGCCCGGTGATCTCCTCGATCCGCTTAATACGGTAGGCGACCGTGTTCGGATGGACGTGCAGCAGCCTGGACGCGCGCTGCGGGCTGTTGTTCTCCCTGAAGTAGCAGGCGAGCGTGGACAGGTACTCGGACTTGTGCTCCTGCTCGTGCTCGCTCAGCTTGCCGAGCACCTCGGCGGCGAACGACCGCAGCTCGCCGAGGTCGGGCACCTGCAGCAGCAGCCGGTGGATGCCCAGGTCCTCGAACGCGGCGACCGCGCCGGTCCTGCGGAGCCGCCACAGCGTCTGCGTGGTGCGGTGCGCCTGGTCGTAGGACCTGGAGATCTCCTCGGGCTCCTTGCATGGCCCGCCGATCCCGATGACGACCTTCGCGCCGGGGAACAGCTCGGCGAGCCGGGCCAGGCACGCCTGGCCGAGCTTGCGCGGGTCGGGCGCCGCCGCGGTGACCACGACCACCTCCGCCTCACGGGCGGAGACGATGGCCTCCGGCGCGCGGGTGGTCATGAAGTGCTCGATCGATTCCCTGATCCGCTGCCGCAGCGCCTCGGCGTCGGCGGCCCGCGCCGGCGGCAGCTCGAACGCGATCGCGGCGACGTTATGCGTCCGCGTCGGGTCGTAGCCGAGGTGCCCCGCCCACCGGGCCGCGTCGCCGGCGTCCCGGCCGCGGCCGAGCAGCAGCCCCTCCACGAGGTCATCGCGGACCCGGCGGGCCGCGGCGGCGACCACCCGCTCGCGGCCGAGGATCACGCCGCAGATTGTGGCGGCGTGCTCGGTGACCAGCAGCGACATGTCCTCGCCGAACGACTCCTCCGCCGGGTCCAGGGTGATCAGGTACGACGGCACCTCGTCGCCGACCAGGATCGGCGCGACGATGATGGCGGGCACCCCGCCGACGTTCGGCAGCCGCAGCGCCCGCTGCGACAGCCGTGAGGCGCGCAGCACCTGGCCGAGCCGCGGGTGCACCACGTGGTCCCGCACCAGCGCGGCCGCCTTCTCCGGCGGCAGTCCCGGCGAGGCGGCGGTCTGCACGTCCATCAGCTGGCTGACGACCGCGACGGTGGCCGACGCCCGTTCGGAGATGAGCTGCACCACTCCGGCCAGGTCAGCGTCCTGCATGGCGAGGCCGGACAGGTGCCGGTACACGGTGACCAGCTCGCGCAGGACAGCGTTCTCCCTGTCGACGTCCCGCGGGTTTTCCCTGGGCGTCGGCTGTGCTGTCAGCCGGCTAGCGGCTTGTGTCGGGTCAGGCATGGTCCCTGAACTATAGGGTGCTGGACTGTCTTCTTGATTGTGGGAACCCACAAAGGGATGTCTACCACGCATCTCGGCCGGTGAAAACCCATCACAAGGATTCGCTCGCGGCACGGCCGGGCCGACTGTGGCCGCCCACATCCCCAAAAAGCGGCCAAGCTACGGGCTGACAACGATGCCGACACATGACAGATTTTGGGTCAGGAGTCGCATGTTATGTTACGGGTACTTGACAGACCCATGTCAGGCGCGCAAATAATCAGGCACTTCGTGCGGAAGGGGCCGACGTTGCTTGAGTACCGCGATATCTACGCGGGAGGTCGCCTGGTCGGCTCAGCATCTCCTGACGTGATCACTATCGTCAATCCAGCCACAGAAGAGGTTGTCGGCGCCGTACCGGCGGCCGTCGGCGTCGACGTCGACAAGGCGGTGAGGTCCGCGAGACGCGCGTTCGACGACGGCAAGTGGGCGGCCTGTGCGCCCGCCGACCGCGCCGACGCGCTCGACCGGCTGGCCGCGGCCTTGGAGGCCAGGACCGAGGAGGCGGCCCGCCTCGTCACCGCCGAGATGGGAATGCCCATCGCCTACTCGCGGCAGCACAACGCGGCGGCGCCGTGCGCGATCCTCCGCTACTACGCGAACCTGGCGCGCGCCATGGACACCGAGGAGACCAGGACCGCGGTGAGCTTCACCGGGCGGACCGTGGTCCGCCGCGAGCCGGCCGGCGTGGCCGCGGTGATCGCCAGCTGGAACTACCCCATCATGCTCGCGTTCAGCCAGCT